>CALFYR010000499.1 GCA_937954195.1 uncultured Dehalococcoidia bacterium | reverse complement strand
CCCGCCTTTTGGGGGGGGGGGGGGGTGGTGGTTCGTGGCTTGAGCCCTTCTTTTCGGTCGGGCCTCCTGGGACGGTGGGTGGGGGATGTGGGTGTGGTGACGAGTGGCTTGCCCGGCATTCCTGGGCCGCTGATGGTGCTGGAACGGAAAACGGCGCCCTCGCGAGCGCCGTTTCCGGGGGTAGCCAATGGCCGACTGAAACCTACTGGGCGGTGAAGGTCGTTTCCTGGTCGTTGACCTTCACGGTGTATTCGGTGCCACTCACGAAGTCGGTGCCGAGTTCGACGGTGGATTCGTGGTAGCCGTAGATCATGGTGCAGGCCGTGTTGGGGTCTGCAGGCATGGTGTGGGTGACGCGGATGGTGATGGTGGTGCCTTCGCGGCCGGTTTCCTCGGCCTTATCGAAGACGGCGCATCCAGAGGGCAGGCCGGACGTGATGACGGCGGCGTACTGCACGGGGAAGCTTTCGCGCATGAGGATTTCGATTTCCTCGATGGGCGAGTCGACGACGATGCGGTCATCGTCGGCGTTGTTGCCGCCGCCGGAGCCGCCGGAGTCACCGGTGCAGGCGACGAAGGCGAACGGTAGGGCGAGCAGGGCAAACAGCGCGAAGAATGCGCGCGGGGTTCTACGCATGGGGAGTACCTCCTCTGTGTCTGGCTACCAAGACGTTCGAGAGGGGCGGAATGTTCCGAGATGAGGGCGTTCTACCAGTCGGCCTCGTGAAGGGTTTCGTCAATTGGCATCGCCATCCCTTCCTTGATGTCTTCCCGGAGACCCGGAACGGACAGGAGGTAGAGCGACTCTTGAATTCCCCGCCACTGCTCGCCTGAGATCAGTACCGCCTGAGATCGGGGGCCGGTTATGAGCACGGGCTCAGCCTGGTTCGCAACTCGAACGACGAGCCGGTGGAGTTCCCGCGCAGCTCGAGAGACAGGTATTGCTTCCATGGTGGTCTCCCTACTTCACACGGTCGGCGGTGAGCCGGTTGAATTGCTGGGCGCCGAGCGCGAGACAGACGGCCGCGATGGCGGCGAGGACGCCGAGAGCTCCGAGGATGTCGGTGTCCCAGCCTTCGATGATAGGGATGCGCATGGCTTCGATGGCGTACGTGAGCGGGTTCAGGCGGGCGATGACTTCCATCCAACCGGGAAGGACATCGACGGGGACGAAGGCGTTGCTCATGAACAGTAGCGGAAGCGTGATGAAGCCGGTGATG
The DNA here is from genome assembly GCA_937954195.1 of uncultured Dehalococcoidia bacterium. Taxonomy (GTDB): domain Bacteria; phylum Chloroflexota; class Dehalococcoidia; order Tepidiformales; family Tepidiformaceae; genus Amarobacter. The sequence continues at coordinate 118 of CALFYR010000499.1, read as the reverse complement.
GCGAAGAAGGTGCCGTGGCCGGGGACGCGGTAGGCGAGCGCCGTAAACGAGGCGGTCACGGCCAGGTCCAGCAGGGCGGCGGCCGCGAGGATGACGACGACGGCGCCGACGCCGGCTT
>CALFYR010000498.1 GCA_937954195.1 uncultured Dehalococcoidia bacterium | reverse complement strand
CGCGAAAAAGAAGTCTTCGACGTCTTCGAAAAATGGGGGCTCGACGCCGCCACCATCGGCGTCGTCATCAACGAAAACACCCTGCGCGTGAAGGATCATGGCGAAGTAGTCGCCGAAATCCCCAACGCTTCGCTCACCGATGCCGCTCCCATGTATGACCGGCCGCATGGCGTGAAACCCTATCGTGCCGCGCCCATGCAAGGGCCCACGTTCTCATCTTCGGATCTCACCGCCGACCTGCGCCGCATTCTCGGCTCCGGCGATGTCTGTTCCAAGCGCTACATCTGGCAGCAGTACGACTACATGGTGCGCACCAATACCACGCTCGGTCCCGGCGCCGATGCCGCTATCGTCCGCATCAAGGAAACCGGCACCTCGATTGCGATGGCACTCGATGGCAACGGCCGCTTCTGCTCCCTTGACCCACGCCTCGGCGCGAAACTCATCGTCGCCGAATGCTGCCGCAATCTCTCCACCGTCGGCGCGACCCCCGTGGCCGCCACCAATAATCTCAACTTCGGAAATCCCGAGCGCCCCGAAATCATGGCCCAACTCGTCGAAGCCATCGAAGGCATGTCCGAAGCCTGCGCCTTCTTCGAAACGCCCATCACCGGCGGAAACGTCAGCCTCTACAATGAAACCCGTACCGGGGACGAATTGGTCGCCATCTATCCAACCCCCGTCATGGGCATCGTGGGAACGCTACCCACGCAAACCCCCGTGGCCATGCCCTTCCGCAACGCCGGCCGCGATATCGTCTTGCTCGGCGGCATCGGCGCTTGCGATGACGCGCAATTCGGCGGCACCCAATACGCCAAGGTCATCCTCAGCGATCTGTGGGGCATGCCTCCCGCGCTCGACATGGATTACGAAAAGCGCGTTCAGGCCGCCATTCGCCAGGTGGTCGCCGAAGGCTTGGCCGAATCCGCGCACGATGTTTCCGACGGCGGACTCGCCGTCACCCTCGCTGAATGCTGTTTCCGCACATCCTCCCCCGGCGGCGGCATCGGCGCGGCGATCGATCTTTCTTCGGACCTGCGTCCGGAGTTCCTGCTGTTTCACGAAGGTCCATCGCGGATCGTCGTTTCCACCGCCAACGCCGCGCGCGTGCTTGCCATCGCCGCGGAACATGGCGTGGAAGCTGCAACGATCGGCAGAACCGTGGCCGGCAGGCTGTCTATCCGCAACAGCGGCACACTGCTGATCGACAGTCCTGTGGAAGCCCTTGACACGATATGGGAGGAGGCGTTGGAGCAAATGCTCCGCGATTAAGCCATGTTTGACAAATTCCACGAGGAGTGCGGCGTCTTCGCCATCTACGGGCATCCGGAAGCGGCCAACATGGCCAACCTCGGCATCTTCGCCCTGCAGCATCGCGGGCAGGAAAGCGCCGGCATCGCTTCCGCCGATGGCGCCGAAGTCTATTGCCACAAGTCCATGGGCCACGTGGCGGACATCTTCACCGTGGACGTGTTGAACAGCCTCCCTGGCGACAAGGCCATCGGGCACACGCGCTATTCCACCACCGGCGATAGCGCCAAGCTCAATGCTCAGCCCTTCAGCGCAATGACCAACAAAGGCCGCCTCGCGCTCGCGCATAACGGAAACATCACCAATGCCATGGAAATCCGCAATGCGCTCGAAAGCGAAGGGGCCATCTTCAGCGCCACCAGCGACACCGAAGTCGTGCTGCACCTCATTTCGCGTTCGCGCGAGCGTTCCCTCCCGGCCGCCCTGCGCGATGCCCTGCTCCAACTCGAAGGCGCGTTCTCGCTCGTACTGCTCACCAAGAACGAACTCATCGTCGTCCGCGATCCACACGGCTTCCGCCCCATGGCCATGGGCCAGATGGAAATGAGCGGCGATCGCATCAGCTACGTCTTCGCCTCGGAAACCTGCGCCTTCGATCTCATGGGCGCGGTCTACATGGGCGATGTCGAACCCGGCGAGATGGTGGTGGTGAACAAGGCCGGGCTCACCCGCGAGCGTTACGCCCCGCGCCGTCCCCTCGCCCAGTGCGTCTTCGAGCACGTCTATTTCTCGCGCCCCGATTCCATGGTCTTCGGCCGCCCTGTCGTGCAATCGCGCGAGGCCATGGGCCGCCTGCTCGCCCGCCAGAACCCCGTGCCCGCCGATGTCGTCGTCCCCGTTCCTGATTCGGGCGTGGCTGCCGCCGTTGGATACGCCACCGAATCCGGAATCCCCTTCCGCATGGGCCTCATTCGTAATCACCACGTCGGCCGCACGTTCATTGAGCCTTCGCAGGCCATCCGCGATTTCGGCGTCAAGCTGAAACTCAATCCCGTGCGCCACCTGCTGCGCGGCAAGCGCGTCGTGCTGGTGGATGATTCCATCGTCCGCGGCACCACTTCCCGCAAGATTGTCCGCATGGTCCGCAATGCCGGAGCCACCGAAGTACACCTCCGCATTTCCTGTCCGCCCACTATTTCCCCCTGCTTTTACGGCGTCGATACCCCAACCAAGAACGAATTGATCGCGGCGAACCACAGCACCGAAGAGATCTGCCGCTACGTCGAAGCCGATTCCCTCGAATACCTCGCGCTCCCCAACCTTCGCGACGCCGTCGCCGACAGCCGCGGCGAATATTGCTACGCCTGCTACACCGGAGACTATCCCACCGACCTGGTGAGTGTCGAAAGCCTGATCGGCGCGAAGACCCCACGACCGTAGTACAAGGTGGTGCTCCAAAGGAATGAGCTCAGCGGTTGGGTCGCTGAAGTCCCGTCCATACCAGGTTGTCATGCACTCATGCTCACGCGATCGTGACAGAGGTGAAACGCATGTGTGTATACTAGGCGTATGCCGCGCATCCAGGTATACCTCCCCGACGAGCTCCACCGAGAGGTCAAGCGCACCGGGCTGTCGCCGTCAGAGCTCCTCCAGGAGGCCGTGCGCTCCGAGCTACGTCGCCGAGAGCAGATCGAGCGGCTCGACGAGTACCTGAACGAGCTCGAGCAGGAGCTCGGCGAGCCCGCTCGTGCGGAGAAGGCCCGGGCGGACGCGGTCGTCCGCCGGATCACCCGCCCCCGGCGCACCGCGCGGCGCGCGAGCTGATCGGGATGCCCCTCCAGGTCCTCGACGCGGGCGGCCTCAGCCGTCTGGCGGAGCGCTCGCTACGGGCGAGCGCCCTGCTCACCGCGCTCCGTCGCGAGGAGCTCTGGCCTCCCCTC
>CALFYR010000497.1 GCA_937954195.1 uncultured Dehalococcoidia bacterium | reverse complement strand
CTGGAGGCTCGCCAGCGGCTTGCCGATCACCTCCTCGTCGGAATACCCGTAGATGCGTTCGGCGCCCGGGTTCCAGCTCGCCACCCGGCCTGCCGGGTCCAGCATGAAGATCGCGTATTCAGCGACCGATTCGACCAACAGCCGGAACGGGTCGGCGGCATGATGCGCTAAAGACGTCAGGAACGGTTGTTCGGGATCGGACATCGCACTCACTAACTGACCCCGCAGAGACTTCGGTTAGCCTAGCACGAACTACACCCCGTCGACGGAACTTCGTGTGACGATCCGGTGATTCTAGCTTCCCGCTTTGCGCAGCTGCTCGTCGTCGCCCGCGATGAGCCAGACGTCGCCGTCTTCAACAACCGTTTCCCGGTCGGGCCGGAACGTGACCGTATCCTCGCGCAACAGCGCGAGCAGCACGACGTTATGGCGAGTGAAAATCTCCAGCTGGCCGATCTGTTTCCCGAACGCCGATTCCGGCGCCTGCAGCTTCGCCGTGCCGTACGTCGGCCCGAGCGAGAGATACTCGCCAAGGTGGCTCGATGGGCCGAGTGTGTGCGCCAGCCGCACCGCGGCTTCCTGTTCCGGGCTCACGACAATGTCCGCGCCGGCAAGCCGCAGCGCTTCGGCGTGGTCCTTCGTGCTCGCCTTCGCGACCACGTGGCGAAGCTCCATCCTGCGCTTGAGCGTCAGGACCACCAGCACGCTCGTCGCCATCGCGCTCCCGATCGCCACAACCACCGAGTCGTACGACTTCAACGCCAGCGACTCCAGGAACTCGTAGTCGGTGACGTTGCCTTCGGCCGCGAGCGTTGCGGTCTCCGCCACTTCGTTCACCCGCGCCGACTCCGAATCGACCGCGAGTACTTCGATGCCCATCGATGTCAGCTCTTCGACCAGTTCGGTCCCGAAGCGGCCAAGGCCAAGAATGGCAACGTTCATGGTTATCCAAGCCTCACGCTATCCACCGGGTGGCGGAAATCCAGCCGCCGGCGGGGCTTCGTCATGTAGAGCACAATCATCAGCGGGCTGAACCTTCCGACCAACATCGCGACCATCAGGATGTAATGCCCGCCGGTCCCGAACGAGGGTGTCCCGGCCGCGCTGAGCCCCACGGTACACAGCGCCGAAACTGCCTCGAACATCGTGTTTACGAAGTCCGCATCCGTCGTCGTACTCAAGAGCAACGAGAAGCCGAACACGAGCGCGACGAAGTAGAGCGCCAGCGTCGTCGCCTGGTTGATGAACTGCTCCGGGATCTTGCGCCGGAAGATGGAGACGTGTTGCTGGCCACGGATCGTCGCCACCATCACCACCAGGAGCAGCGTGAACGCCCCCACCTTCAACCCGCCCGCGGTCGAACCCGCACCGCCTCCGACGAACATCAGCCCGATCGTCGCCACCTTCGTCCCATCGTGAAGCTCCGCCTGGTCCACAACCGAGAAGCCTGCCGTGCGGGTGTTGGTGCTGTGAAACAGGGCGACCGTCGCCTTTTCGTCGGCCCGCATCGGCCCCAGGGTTTCATCGTTCGCCCACTCCATGGTGAGCGTGAACAGGGTGCCGGCCACGAGAAGCACGCCCGTGGCAAGGAAGATCAGCTTGCTATCCAGC
>CALFYR010000496.1 GCA_937954195.1 uncultured Dehalococcoidia bacterium | reverse complement strand
CCCGCTTCAACCCTAACCCTGCTTGTCTGGCATACTCCCCCGAACCACCTTCGGGGGAGCGCCATGTCCGTAGAAATTCGTCCGATCCACCACGACGAGCTTGAGGCGTATGGCCGCGTTGTCGCCTATGTCTTTGCCTCAGAGGACGGGCTTGAGGATGAGTTGAAGGCCACCCAACCCGATTGGACTACGTGCGGCTTCGTCGATGGCAAACTGGTGTCCACGCTTGGGACGCTCCCGTTCACTGTCCGGCTGAATGGGATGGCCTGTCCCATGGGCGGCGTCACCGCGGTCGGAACGCTCCCGGAACAGCGTCGCCGCGGCCTGCTACGGCAGGTCATGACGCAGGCGCTCGGGACGATGCGCGACCGCGGCCAGAACCTGGCGATTCTCTGGGCGAGCATGGGTGCTATCTACCAGCGGTTCGGGTACGGGCTCGCCACGGCGCAGGTCAATTACTCGTACGATCCGCGTTATGTACAGTTCGAGCGAGACGTTGACGTGCCCGGTTCGGTCGAGCTCGTCTCCAAGGACGATTCGTTCCCGATCATCAAGCAGAACTACATCGAATGGGCCACCCCCAGGAACCTCTGCATTCACCGGTCCACCTTCCTCTGGACCGTGAACACCCTTCGGCCGCCAAAGAAGGACGCGCTCGTTTACACGGCCATCTACCGCGACGCGGATGGCCAGTCGCGGGGTCACGTCGTGTATTCAACCGAGGACCACACTACCCCTGAGCCCGGCCCCAGCCAGCACATGACCGTGAGCGACTTCGTGGCCATGGACACGAACGCCGCGCGTGCCCTCTGGAACTACCTGCGCAAGCACGACCTTGTCGGCAGGATTCACTTCCGCGGCGCACCCGAAGACGACGTCATTCCGGACCTGCTTCTCGAACCCCGGATGCTCAACAAGAAGGTCTCGGACGGCATCTGGATGAGGGTGGTGGACGCCGAAAAGGCCCTCGCCCAGCGTCCGTATGGTGCTCGTGGCGAGCTGACCTTCGCTATCGCCAGTGACCCTGAATGCCCATGGAACGAAGGAACGTATCTCCTCGAGACCGACGGCCCGACTGCCCATGTCTCCCGGACATCCCGTGAGCCGGAACTCACGATCCCGCCGGCCACGTTGGCCTCGCTCATCAGCGGCTACCGGCCCGCGAGTCATTTCCTCCGCGCCGGACGGCTCGAGGAGCATTCCGCAGGGGCGGCATTGCGCGCCGATGCGCTGTTCCGGACGGAGTACGCGCCGTATTGCCCCAATGGCTTCTAAGCAGCCGCCATTTTCATACGTGAAACGGAGCTCCTCCGCATGCTGATTACACCCGGTCCCAGGGCCATCGTTCCCTTCCCCGCCGAGCAAACCACGTTGCCCAACGGGCTCCGGGTCATCGCGGTGAATACGGGCTTCCCGAACCTGGTTTCGCTGCAAATCCCCGTCCAGACCGGCTCACGCAACGAAGTCGAGCCTGGGAAATCCGGGTTCGCGCACTTCTTCGAACACATGATGTTCCGAGGCACCGAACGCCTCTCGCCCGAGCAGTACCAGGACATCGTGACACGGACCGGCGCGCGCCAGAACGCGTACACCACCGACGACTACACGAACTACCACATGACGTTTGCCGCCGAGGACCTGGAGACGATCCTCGACATCGAGGCAGACCGGTTTATGAACTTGAGGTACGCCGAGGCAGACTTCAAGACGGAGGCCCGGGCGGTGCTCGGCGAGTACAACAAGAGTGCCGCCGACCCGCTGACCAAGCTCCTCGAAGTGCAGCGCGATCACGCCTTCACCACTCACACCTACAAGCACACCACGATGGGCTTCATCGCCGATATCGAGGACATGCCAAACCAGTTCGAGTACTCGCGCACGTTCTTCGAGCGGTGGTACCGGCCCCAGTACACCACGGTGATCGTTGCCGGCGACCTAGACCCCGCGGCAACCGTCGCGCTGGTCGAGAAGTACTGGGGTAACTGGCAACCCGGCGTTACGGCCTCGGTCGAAATCCCGCAAGAGCCGGCCCAGGCCGCACCTGTCGTTGTCCATCATCCGTGGCCCACCGAAACACTCCCGTGGGTCTCCGTTGGCTTTCACGGTCCGGCGTTCTCCACCGCCTCAAGAAATTACGCGGCGTTCGATGTGCTGCTCGACCTGCACTTCGGCGAGACCTCCGACCTCTATCGCCGGCTCGTCGAACGCGAGCAGGTGGTGGACCAACTCTTCCCGTACCTCCCATCGCAGCAGGACCCTGGCCTCGCAACCGTCTTCGCCAGGGTGAAGCGGCTTGAGGACGCCACCTACGTCCGTGACGCGATCGCCGAGACGTTCGGGCTCGCCCGGTCATTGCCGGTCTCAGCGCGACGCCTCGAAGAAGCCAAGTCCCACAACCGGTACGCCTTCGCTCGCACACTGGACAATTCAGAGTCCATCGCAGGGACGCTGGCGCGGTTCGTCCGCTTTGAACGTTCGTACACCACGCTGAACGACCTCTTCGATACGTACGACGCCCTGGAAGTCGCGGACCTTGATGCCGCGGCCCAGCGCTACATTACCGATCCGAACATGGTGGTCGCCACGCTTGCCCACGGTCCGGTGCCGGCATCGCTCTCTAAAGCGCCCCAACTCACCGACGCTGGCGGCGCGGCTTCAGGCTCGATACGGACCATCGAAGCGCCTTCGGCGTCTTCGCTCGTGCGGTTCAAGCTGATGTTCAACGCAGGTTCGTCCCACGACCCTGCTGGAAAGGAAGGGCTCGCGGCCCTTGCCGCGGCGATGGTCACGGAAGGTGGTTCGAAAGAGCTTCCGATCGACGAGATCACGCGTGCCCTCTTCCCCCTCGCTGCATCGTTCGGTTCCCAGGTGGATAAGGAAGTGACCGTCTTCACCGGCGTCGCGCACGCGGACGTTCTGGACCAGTTCCTCGAAATCGCGCTCCCGCAACTCACCGCGCCAGGGTTCCGGGATGACGATTTCGCGAGGCTGAAGGAACAACAACTCAACGAGCTGGTGCAGGATCTCCGCTCGAACAACGAGGAAGAGCTGGGCAAAGAGCGGCTCCAGGAGCTGCTCTTCTCAGGCAGCCCGTACGGCCACACCACGCTTGGGACCGAAGCCGGCCTGGCGTCCATCACGCTCGACGACGTCCGTGGCTTCATTGCAAGGCACTACACCCGGGCCAACTCGGTACTCGGGCTGACCGGCGCAATTCCTGAGCAGTCGCGAAGCCGGCTCGAGGGATCGCTCGCCACCCTGCCCGAAGGCGAACGCCTGGCTCCGGCCTCCGTAGTGCCGCGTGAACCGTCGGGCCTCACCGTCGAGATTGTCCGAAAGGAGACGCGCTCCGTCGCAGTGTCGTTCGGCCATCCACTCGATGTGCGGCGCGGGCATCCTGACTTCGTTGCGCTCTGGCTTGCCCGCGCCTGGCTCGGCGAGCACCGGGCTTCGAACGGCCGCCTGTACCAGCGGATCCGCGAGATCCGGGGCATGAACTACGGCGATTACGCCTACGTCGAGGCGTTCCCCCGCGGCATGTACCAGTTCTTCCCTGACCCAAACCTGGTCCGACAGCGGCAGATCTTCGAGGTTTGGTTGCGCCCTCTTCGGCCGGAGCAGGCTGTATTCGGCCTCAAGCTCGCGCTCTACGAGCTTCGGGAGCTCATCCAGCACGGCATCACCGAGGACGACTTCTCGGCAACGCGTGAGTACCTCGAAAAGAACGTGCTCGTGATGACCAAGACTCAGGATCAACAACTCGGATACATGCTGGACAGCGACTGGTACGGCACGCCCGAATTCACCTCGTACGTTCGCAAGGAGCTGTCCATGCTCACCGCCGAACGTGTGAACGACGTCATTCGCCGGCATCTCTCCTGGACGAACCTCCAGGTGGTGATGATTGCGGCGGATGCGGATGGGCTGAAAAGGGAGCTCCTCTCGCAGGAGCCAGCCGTGATCCAGTACGACGGCGAGAAACCAGATTCGTTGCTTGCAGAAGACCGTGTCGTCGGTGCGTACGATCTTGGCCTCACGCCCGACCGAATCCGGATTACGCCCGTCGAATCGGTGTTCGCCTAGCCAAGCTGGCGCGCCAGTTCCTCGGGAGTCCGGGCCGGCATCATGCAGGCCATGTTTTCGCAGACGTAGGCCAGCGGCACATCCTGCGGTTCGCGCCCTTCGAAGATCGGCAGCCCGTCGCCGTCGCTGCTTGGCGCGATGACGGTGACCGGGAGGAATCGCCGAGCGACCACTCGCTCGAGCGGCTGCCGCGCGATGGCATCGCCGACGATCGCGATTTCGCGGTGCGGCGCAATTGCGAACTCCATGGCCTGGAATATCGTGCCAAACCCGGTGGCGGCCCGGAGGAGATAGTCCGCAGTGTTCCTGGTCACGTCGTCGATGATGTGCTCCCACGAGGCTGGGCCGTAGTACCGGCCCAGCCAGAGCCCCAGCTGTGCGACCGCTCCATTGCCTGACGGTGTGGCAGCGTCGAAGTAGCTCTTCTGGCGAGCAATGAGCCTTTCGCCGTCGTTTGGCGTATCGAAAAAATCTCCGCGCTCATCGTCGCGGAAGCGCTTCAAGATGACATCGAAGAGATCGCGCGCCCAGTCGAGGTGGTCGAGATCGCCGGTGAGCTTGTACAGCTCCACGAGACCGAGCCCAAGGTACTCATAATCCTCCAGGAGGCC
>CALFYR010000495.1 GCA_937954195.1 uncultured Dehalococcoidia bacterium | reverse complement strand
AGCATCCACATGCCCGACATGGCGATCATTGAGATGCGGATCGGCGACTTTTCGCTGCTCGATTCCGACCGGATTGCCAAGGTCGGCAATGAGGTCGAGATCCTCGCGCGAGCGAACAAACAGGTGGACACCACCGGCCAACTGAAGGTGCTGTTCAAAGGGGTGGTTGTGGCGGTCGAGGCGGAATACCCCGCCACCAGTGCGCCACGGCTCGTCGTTCGCGCCTATGACAAGACCTTCGGGCTGCACACCGGGACCGAGTACCGAACCTTCGTTCAGATGAAGGACAGCGACATGGTCTCGAAGATTGCGAGAGAGCTGGGCCTGACGACGAAGATCGACGCAACCACTGACGTCTACAAACACGTCACGCAGGCGAACGTCAGCAACTGGGAGTTCATCCTCGAACGGGCACGCCTGAATGGTTATGTCGCAGTTGGGCGGGAGGGCAAGCTGCAGTTCGTGAAGCCGGAGTCGCTCGCGGGCAGCGCCATCACCGTGACATACGGGGAGGACCTTGAGGATCTCCGGATTACGCTCTCCATGGCTGGCCAGGTGAACGAAGCGCAGGCCGTGGCATGGGATCAGACGAAGAAGACCCCAATTGTCGGCGTTGCGACGGCGGCGAACTGGAAGTCATCGAACATCAAACTGCCGACGGCCTCCAGCTTCAACGGCACCGCGGGCTTCGGGCAACGGAAGAAGAAGGTACCGGTTGCGGACCTCGCATCGTCCGGAGGGGCCGGAACCTCCGCCAAAGCGCAGTTCGATGTGAGCGGCTCCCAGCAGATCCAGGCGCAGGGGATTTGCCTCGGGCGCCCGGACCTCCAGGCCGGCGGGCGTATCAACCTGACAGGATTGGGCACGCGCTTTTCAGGCGAGTACTCCGTGACGCGGGTGCGACACCTGTTGAGCATGGACGAGCCGTATGCGACGGAGTTCTGGATTGGTGGAATGGGGTCAAGCACCCTCGCGGAAGCGCTGCTGCCGCCGCCGGCCCGGAACCCGGCCCGCACCCCTGCCGCCGTGGGATTGGTACCGGCCATCGTGACCAACAGTGCCGATGGCGAAGCCAACCTCGGCCGAGTGAAGGTGAAGTATCCCTGGATGGACGAGGCCGTCGAAAGTAACTGGGCGCGCGTCATCATGCCGGGGGCCGGACCGAACCGGGGGTTAATGGTGCTGCCGGAAATCAACGACGAGGTCATCGTTGGGTTCCTCCACGGCGACTTCAACAGCCCGTATGTGCTCGGTGGCGTGTGGAATAGCAAGGACAAGACCCCGACACCCCAGGGCGATGCGGCCACCGGCGGGAAGGTGGAGGTGCGCCAGTTCAAGACGCGGACCGGCCACATGCTGACATTCACCGACAAGTCCGGCGGCGAGAAGATCGAGCTGAAGGACAGCAAGGGCAACTTCGTCCTGCTCGATTCGACGAACAAGCTCATCCACATCAAGTCCGAAGGCGACATCAAGATCGACGCAACAGGCGCCATTAAGATCACGAGCAAGTCCGTGGACCTGAAAGCGCAGATGGACGTCAAGATCAAAGCGACCACCGACCTCAAGATGGACGGCCTGACGGTGACAGCGGCCGGCGGCGCGAAGGTTGGACTGAAGGCGCCAATGATCGACGTGGCGGGCAGCGGGCCCGTGATGATCAAGGGCACGCCCGTGGGGATTAACTAGATATGAGCATCGATCGTCTGATCGGACGCGGTTGGAGCTTCCCCGTCGAAGTCGATGCGACCGGCGGCATAGCCGTCTCGGCGATGCACGCCGAAATCGAAGAGTCCATCGCGATCATCATCGGGACAAGCCCCGGCGAACGCGTGATGCGTCCAACGTTCGGCTGCCGCATTCATGAACTGGTCTTCGCCCCAAACGACCCATCGACCTACGGCCTGGCCCGGCGTTACATCCTCGAAGCCCTCGGGATGTGGGAACCGCGCATCGAAGTTGTCGATGTCCAGATTCAACCGAGCTCAACAGAACGTGACATGGGACTGCTCAATATCGTCCTGCACTATGAGATCCGGGCGACGAAAGATGCGCGGAGCCTCGTCTACCCGTTCTATCTCATCGAGCCGGAATAGCTCTCCCACGCACCTAAACCACCGATCCGTTTAGAATGCCCCGGCAGGAGAGCCTTTCATGCCGTTACCCGACCCTCAGCTTGACGACAGGCGCTTCCAGGACATCGTCAACGAGGCCAAGCAGCTCATTCCCCGGTATACACCGGAGTGGACCGACCACAACGTTTCGGATCCCGGCGTCACGCTGATCGAGCTGTTCGCCTGGATGACCGACATGCTGCTGTACCGGCTGAACCGCGTGCCGGAAAAGAGCTACCTGCGGTTCATGGACCTGTTGGGAATCCAGCTGAAAAACGCGGTGCCGGCCACGGTGGACGTGGTGTTCACGCTCGCGGCGCCGCAAGAGGGCCCGGTAGCCATCCCTCGCGGGACGGAGGTTGCCACGGTCCGAACACCCGACGCCGAGGCCATCTCCTTCACGACGGACCACGAAATCTCGATTCTCCCGCCGACGCTCCGCCAGTGCCTGTTCACGAGCGACGATGTGAACTTCGCCGACTACACGAGCCGGCTGGACCTGGACGGCGAGTTCTTCGATGCGTTCCAGCGCAACCCGTTGCCCGGCGACTCGCTGATGTTCGGGTTCACCGAAAACCTCAGCCGCCACCTGCTTTCGCTGCTCATCGACTGTAACGTGGACGGCATCGGCGTTGACCCGCGGGACCCGCCTCTCGCCTGGGAGGCGTGGTGCGGCGAAACCCGTGGCTGGGTCCGCTGCGATGTCGAACTGGACGAAACGGGCGGCCTGAACACCGACGGGTCGGTTGTGCTCGAAATGCCTGAGGGCATGGAACCTCGCGTGTTCCAGCGATTGCAGCTGCACTGGCTGCGCGTACGGGTCGTTCAGCCGCGTCCGCGGCAACCCACGTATTCGCGCAGCCCGCGGATTAACACTGTAGCCGCGACCTCTACGGGGGGAATCGTCGGGGCAACCCATTCCACGCTTGTGGTGAACGAACTCCTGGAGCGCACTACCGGCGTTCCTGGAGAGAACTTCACCCTCCGGGCGGTGCCAATCCTGCCGCGCCGGGAGGACGAATACCTGGAGGTGTTCGAACCCGGCGAGGAGTGGGTCCGCTGGATCGAAGTCGAGTCGTTCAACGCATCCGGGCCTGACGACCCGCATTACGTCGTCGACAGCGTGACGGGCACCGTCAGCTTCGGACCCACGATTCGCGGCCAGGATGGTGTTGAGCACGCCCGGGGCAAGACCCCGGCCCGGGGCTCATCCTTGCGGTTCACACGGTACCGAAACGGCGGCGGAGTTATCGGCAACGTTGGCGCGAACACGCTGACCGTGCTGAAGACCTCCATCCCGTACGTCGCGCACGTTCGCAACCCCATGCCGGCTGCGGGCGGCCTCGATCCTGAATCGCTCGATGAGGCGCGGTTCCGCGCTCCCAAGGAGATCAAGACCCGCGATCGGGCGATCACGGCCGCGGACTTCGAATTCCTGGCGAAAGAAGCCTCCCGCCGTGTCGCAAGGGCCCGGTGCATCCAGGTGCGCATGGATGGGACGGGAAGTTCGGTGCCACCCGGCACCGTCGAGCTGCTGATCGTACCGCTCCTGCCACCGGACTTCCCCAGGACGATCGAGACGCTTCAGCCCGAACCAGAGCTTCTGCAGGAAGTCCGCGATTACCTGGATGACCGGCGGCTCCTCGGGACGCAGCTGGTGGTCGATGGCCCCGCGTACGTAGGCGTCACCGTTGAGGCGACGATTCTCGTGCAACGCCACCGGCTCGCGGAGGATGTGCGCGCCCAGGTGGCGGCGCGCATCCGCGAGTACCTGGACCCGATCTTCGGTGGTCCCGACGGCGCCGGGTGGCCGTTCGGCCGCGACCTCTATCTCTCGGAGATGCAATCGGTCGTGCAGGCCGTGCCGGGTGTTGAATACGCACAGGACGTGACGCTCTACCAGGTGGATATCCAGACGGGCCAGTCGCGCGCGGCTGGCCAACGAATCACCGTCGCCGATGACGTACTCCTGCTCTCCTTCGAGCATGTCGTCACCGTGGCGCAGCGATAGGCGGGAGCCCTCGGCATGTCGACCGCATCTTCCTCCCGGCAACTCTCAACGAACGGGTCGGGGCCGCCAACGGTCCCCGGGCGCTGGTACGTTGCCGATTGGAGCCCCGCGCCGCCGGGCGTGCCGGAGCGCCGCAGCACCTACCTGGAGCTCCTGCCGGGCGTCTACCACGATTCGGACTTTCTCGGGCGGTTTCTGCTCATCTTCGAGCACATTCTCTCGCCTGTGGACCGCACCGTGGCCAACATCCCCGAGTACTTCGACCCGGGGATTACCCCACCGGAGTACGTGCAATGGCTCGCCTCCTGGCTTGGCATCGCACTCGATGCGCGCTGGCCGGAGGAGCGCCAACGACGGGTGGTGGCGGAAGCGCCGGAGCTCTTCCGCTGGCGCGGCACACGGCGCGGGTTGAGCCATTTCATCGAGCTGTACACCGGGTCCGTGCCGGAAATCGATCAGCCAACGCTGCGTGAAATCGCGGCGGATCGGACACGGGCCTACCGGTTCTCCGTCCGAGTGCGCGTCCCGCGATCGGCGGGCCTCAGCCGCCAGCTCGTCGAGTCCATCAT
>CALFYR010000494.1 GCA_937954195.1 uncultured Dehalococcoidia bacterium | reverse complement strand
CAGCGCGGCGACCGTCGGGTGGTGCCGTGTCCGCAGGATCACGGTCTTTCCGGAGGAGAGGAGTGTTCGTGCCTGGTCCGTCAGGTGCTCGGGGGACCCAGGGCCGAGCCCGACCACGTGGATGCGGGGCGTGCTCACACGCGCTCCACCTCGCCGGTTTCCAGGCTCCGGTGAACGGCGACGAGGATGCGGGTAACTTCCGCGCCGTCGTCGAAGGTCACACGCGTGCGGCCTTCGCCATCCATGGCCCGAAGAAACGCCTGGAACCGCTGGGGCGCCCACTGGATCGTCCCGGGGTAACGGAACCGCTCGCCGGCGATCGCCAGGTTCTGCTCCGTGGTATCCACGGCGAACGTGCCCTTCGTCCCGATGGCCTTAAACGTAAACTCGACACCGCCGGGCCAGCTGTCGGGGAGAATCCAGCATGATTCGAAGACGCCATCGGCGCCGTCGGTGTAGCGGACCACGGCGTGGACCCAGTCGTAGGTTTCGATGCCGGCTCCGGAGAGTTCGCCGCGCCCACCGGAGGCGTACACCGTGGCGGCGCGCTTGCGGCCGATGTGGAGCGCCAGGTCCAGGCAGTGGGACATCAGGAACCACGCGGGGGTGGTGCCACCACTCCAGGTGAGCCGCTCACGTGGCGATGAGACCGGGTTGTTGAGGCATACGTTGAAGGAGCGGATGTCCCCGAGTTCGCCCGTTTCGACGACGCGCATCGCCTCGACGAACGGCGGGTTCCAGCGGTTCGAGTAGTTCACCTCGGCGTAGACGCCGGCGCTGTTTACCGCGTCGAGCATCGCCTGCGCGTCTTCGTTCGTCGTCGCCAGCGGCTTTTCGACCAGGATGTTGACGCCTGCGCGGGCGAGGGCTTCGACCGGTGCGCGATGGTGGGCGTCGGGCGTTGCCACGTAGGCGGCATCAGGGGAGAAGTCGTTTATCGCGGATTCGATGTCGCCGAAGGCGCGAGACCCAACGCCACCGGCAAGTTCCAGCGCCCGCGCGCCATCGATATCGACAATTCCGGCGAGTTCGGCCCCGGGCACACGGCCTGCCGCCAGCATTCGGGCGTATCCGGTGCCCATGGTGCCGGCGCCTACGATGAGAATGCGCTTGTTCTCGGCCATGGCGGGAGCATAGCAGCGAGCGGGTCGGTGTGCGCTATTCCAGCGGGACGATGCCGCGAGCACGCAGCGCGGCGGTGTAAGTCTCTACATAATGCGTAGCGGAGGCGCGCCAGCTGTAGTCCCGGCTCATGCCGTTGCGCTGGATGCGGCCCCACTGCTCCGGCTCTCGGAATGCGCGTACGGCCCGTTCGAACGCCGCGATGAAGCTGAACGAACTGAACTCGTCGAACAGAAACCCTGTACCCATTTCGGGGTGCTCATCGATATCGAGGATGGTATCGCTGAGGCCGCCGGTCCGCCGCCCAAGCGGCACTGAGCCATACCGCATGGCGATAATCTGACCGAGGCCGCATGGTTCGTAGCGGGAGGGCATCAGGAGGATGTCGGCCCCCGCGTAAATTCGCTGTGCAAGGCCCTCATCGAAGCGCGCGGCGAGCAGGATGTGGCCCGGGTGGGCCAACTCGAGGCGCTTGATTTCGTCCTTCAGCCACTGGTCACCTTCGCCGAGGATGACGAGTTGCGCGCCGATTGCGGCCAGTTCGGGCACGGCCTGGAGGACCAGGTCCACGCCCTTCTGCTCGGTCAGCCGCGTGACCATCGCCGCAATGGGGCCGTCGGCTTCGGGGAGCGCGAGTTCCTCGCGGAGCGAGACGCGGTTGGCCACGCGGTCCTCGACCGTCGCGAGGTCGTACGGGTGGCGTACGTGCTTGTCAGTGCGCGGGTTGAACACGTCGTAGTTCACGCCGTTCAGGATCCCGTGGAGGGAGTCGGCACGGAGCTGCAGCAGCGATTCGAGGCCCTCACCGTACTCGCGCGTCAGGATCTCCTGGGCGTAGGTGGGGCTCACGGTTGTGACGACATCCGAGTAGTAGATAGCCTGCGCGAGGAAGTCGTTGAACTCATCCGGGCCGCGGTAGCGCAGGTTGTGGATGGTGAAGACGGTGCCCACGCCGCGCAGCCGCGGGTTGCCCCAGGCGAGGTTGCGCATGGCGAAGGCGAGCGGCGCGGTGTGCCAGTCGTTCAGGTGGAGAATGTCCGGGATCCAGTCGTCGTTCTTCAGCATCTCGACGATGGCCCGGCAGAAGAACTGGTAGCGGAAGAGGTCGTCCGGTTCGCCGTAGACGCTCTTCCCGCCGAAGTATCCCGGTTCGAGGACCAGGTCGACGGGGACGCCCCCGATGCCTGCCGTGGTCGCGACATCGATTTCGCGCTCCGGGCCCTGGGTTGGCACCGTGTAGAGCCGGTGTGCTGTGGATGCGGTGTGGGCCGCAACGGCAGTCGGGTGGCAGGGCGTGACCACGCGCACGTCGTGACCCATCTCCAGCAGGCGCTGCGGCAAGGCGGCGGCGACGTCGGCAAGACCGCCAACCTTCGCGAACGGGTCGACTTCGGCCGAGGCGAACAGGATCTTCATCCGCCGGTGCTCTGGATGAGTTCGTGTTCGAGCTGGACGCGGATTTCGTTGGCCGCAGCCAGCCGCCACGCGGACTGGCGCTTCACAGGTTCCGAGGCCGACCCGGCCGAAATCGCCTTCGATGCGTACACAGCCACCTGGTTCAGCAGCAGAAAACCGCGATGAATCATCGAGACGTCCCACATTGGGCGCCGGCTCGCCCACCAGAACTGGCAGCTGTGAAGCGCCGGCCCGAGTTTCTCGTGGGCGAACTTCGCGAACTTTCGCGCGTCGTCGTTGGTCGCATAGCGCCGGGCGACAGAGACGAGGTCCAGGCAGTGGTCGACGTACTCCCATTGGAGGTCGTGGACCCTGTTGCCGGGCGCCTTCCAGAGCGGATACGGATTGTGGGCGGCGAGATCATCGTGAGACGTGCTCCAGCTGGATGCGTGCGGCTCAATGACGGGGCCGGCCGGGAAGAGGTCAACGATCTCACTGGGGAGCACCATTTTGACCTTGCTGGCGCCACGCTTTGCCTGCTGGTCGATAAGGGCGATGGTGTCGCCGAGGAATTCCTGTTCCCAGTTGCGAATGTGGTGGCCGTAGGTCTCGGCGTCCATGGCGGTGAGCATGTACGCCTCTTCCGCGCCGCCGAGGCGCTGGAGGTCGGCAACGAACGCTTCAGGGCTGGTCTCGCGGAAGGAGATGCGGTTGCTGTGGATGTCGTCCCGGAAGAGCACGCCGATGCTGCTGGAGTTGGCCGGCGCACGGTACACCACGTTTGTCGGCCATTCGGCGGGGCAGGCCACACCGCTCAGGATGACCCATTCGTGGCCGGACTGGTGAATGCTCTCGGCAATCCCCGCGCTGTAGCACATCTCGGGCGGGAAGAAGCCGCGTGGCTTCCAGCTGCTGCCGAAAGCCGCGCCGTTGGTGTGGAAGTTCTCGGAGATCGCCCGCTTGCGTTCCGATTCGGGGATGAGCGGGAGGATAGGGTGGAACTTGCCGCTGCCCACGAATTCGACCTGGCCTTTTTCGGCCAGCTCCCGCAAGCCGTCGACGACGTCGCGGAGGCCGTGCTCCAGGAGCAGGTCGGTGAGGACGCCCTGGATGTTCACCGCCAGCCGAGCGGTCGGATGGGCGCGCAACACCGCGATGAGCGGCCGGTAGGACTCGCTCGCGACCTTCGCGAGAATGTCGTGCGTTTGCGTGGGTGGCTGGTAGAAGTGAAGGAGCTGAGCCCAGTAGGTCATTGTGTTGCTAACCCCAGAGCGCGAGGCCGGTGGAAAGTGGGTGGGCGAGGGCCGGGTGGTGGGGAAGGATCCGCACCGCGTAGCCGATCCGGCCGCCTTGCTCCGGCGTGAGGTTTCCCTGGAAGACACAGAGTCCGTCGTCGTGCCGCTCGATGAGCGAGAGCGGCATCACGTGGGAGCCGCGGAGTTCTCCATCCGGGCCCGCGGGTCCGCAAACCAAATCGACGCGGAGTTCGGGTGGCGGAAGGGTCCCGGGATGCACCTGCACGGTGACCGTGATTGGCTGCCCGGCGCTTTCAGCGCCCGAGGCGTCATCGGCGACCGAGAGCAGTTTCACGCCGGGCCAGGCAGGCAGAGCGCGTTCGAGCCAGGATGCCAGGTCACGGGCGGCGGCGAAGTCGTCCGCACGGAGGCGCTTCCAGTTCGCGGCCGCCGGGGTGTACGCATCCGCCGCGTATTCCGCCACCATCCGGTTGGTGTTGAAGACCGGGCCGAATGCCGCGATCGATGCCTTCATGCGTTCGACCCACCGTCGCGGCACGCCGTCGGCGTCGCGGTCGTAGAACGTGGGCACGATCTCGTTCTCAAGGAGGTCGTAGATTGAGTTGGCGTCAAACGCGTCCTGCGCCTCCGGATCGTCATCGACACGGTCCCGGCCGACGGTCCAGCCGAGGCCGGGGCGGTAGGCCTCCCACCACCAGCCATCGAGCACGCTCATGTGGATGCCGCCGTTCGCCACGGACTTCATTCCGCTTGTGCCGCTGGCTTCGAGGGGTCGCAGAGGGGTGTTGAGCCAGATGTCCGCACCCTGCACGAGCGACCGCGCGAGGTCGACGTCGTAACGTTCGAGGAGCACAAGCCGGTCCCGGAATTCGGGCCGGCGGCTGAACTGCAGCACTTCGCGGATGAGCGCTTTCGCGCCTTCATCGCGAGGGTGGGCCTTGCCGGCGAAGATGAACTGCACCGGCCGGTCCGCGTTATTGAGGATGGCGGCAAGCCGATCGGGATCGCGGAAGAGGAGCGTGGCGCGTTTGTAGCCCGCGAACCGCCGCGCGAAACCAATCGTCAACGCGCCCTGTTCGAGGCACTGGCCCGTGGCTCCGGCCGATGGTGATTCGCCCCGGCTCATGAGGGTTTCCATGTGCTGGGTCCGCGCGCGCATGATGAGGCGCTCGCGCTGGCGATCGTGCGTGTTCCAAAGGTCCTCGTCGGGGATCGCGGCTACCTTCGCCCAGTCGGCGGAGGCGGGGTCGTCGCGCCAATCCGGTCCGACGTACCGGTCGTAGAGGTCGCCGATTTCGCCGGCCACCCAGGTGGGGAAGTGCACGCCGTTCGTGACCGATTCAATCGGGATCTGGTCGATCGGGATGTTTGGCCACACCGCTTCCCAGAGTCTGCGTGAAACGCCGCGGTGCAGCCTGGAAACGCCGTTCCGGTATCCAGAAAGGCGGATGCCCAGGAGCGCCATGGAGAACGGTTCGTGTTCGTCCAACGGGTTCGTGCGGCCGAGCCCGAGGAACGCGGTGTCATCGAGGCCGAGCGTACGGTAGTAGTGGCCGAGGTAGCGCTTCACCAGTTCGGAATCGAAGTGGTCGATGCCGGCGGCAACGGCCGTGTGCGTGGTGAACGCGGTCGCGGAGGAGACGGGGTGGCGGGCTTCCGCGAAGGTCACGTTGTGCTCGGCCATCATCATGCGGATGCGCTCGACGCCGAGGAGGGCGGAGTGGCCCTCGTTCATATGACAGACCGCCGGGTGCAGATCGAGCGCGTGTAACGCCCTCACCCCACCGATGCCGAGGACGATCTCCTGCTGGATTCGGGTTTCGTTGTCGCCTCCGTAAAGGCGTGCCGTGATCGCCCGGTCGAGCGGCTGGTTGGACTCGATGTTCGTATCGAGGAGGTAGAGCGGCGTCTTGCCCACTGCCACCTTCCAGATCGCCGCGCGGACTTCTCGTCCTTCGAACGGGAGGTCGATGGTCAGCTGGGAACCGTCGGGTCCGATAACCGCATCGACCGGCATGTTGGCGGCGTCGAGGGGGGTGTACTCCTCGAGCTGCCAACCATCGGGGCTGAGAGCCTGCCGGAAGTAGCCCTCGTGATAGAACAGGCCAACCCCCACCAGGGGCAGACCAACGTCGCTCGCGGACTTGAGGTGATCGCCCGCCAGCACGCCCAGGCCGCCGGAGTAGTTCGGGAAACTCTCGGTGAGCGCAAACTCGAGCGAGAAGTAGGCAATGACCTCTCGCGTGTTCGCCCCATCGACGGTGACCAGCGGCGGCCGCTCCAGGTACGCCTGCAGGGCGTGGCTCACGCGGTCCAGGTGCGTCCGAAAGCCATCGTCGGACGCGAGCTCATCGAAGCGCGAACGGGGTGTCTGTTGGAGGAGGGATATTGGGTTATGGCCGGTGCGGTGCCATGCATCGCGGTCGATGCGCTCGAAGAGTTCGGCGGCATCCACATTCCAGGTCCAGTAGAGGTTCCGGGAGAGCGCACGAAGCGGTTCGAGTTCGGGAGGCAAGGCCGGCTGCACCACAACGGTGCGGGTGGCGCGAAGTCGCATCTCCCTATCTTAGCGCGGTGGCGCTACAGGGCAGCGGACGTGTGGTACACCGTTAGCGGGACGGGTGGCACCATCGATCATGGTGGCTACCCGCGCACCCGGAGCGAACCGGCCCAATGCCCATACGCGCAGTGTTGTTTGATGTCGGGGATACGTTGTGGCACAGCGCCGCCGCGCCGCCGGCCGACGTGTTCCGCGCGAAGGCGGCTGAGCGGGCCGCCGCGTTCCTCCGCGAACGGGACATCCAGGCTGGCGACCCTGGTCTCCTTGCTCGCCGATGCTGGACGGCCCTCGAAGAGGCGATGCGCAGCGCCCGGGCTGGCGACCGTGTTGAGCCCGCTTACGGCGAGGTAGCTCGGCGGGCGGCGGCGGATGTGGGCGTCGCCTTCTCCGTTGAGCAGGCGGCACAGTTCATGGAAGCCATCTACGTTTCGGGGGCCGAAGGCGGCAAGGTGGCCTATGACGACGCACGGATGATGCTGGAGGAACTGCGCAACCGGTCGTTCCGGCTCGGCATTGTGACGAACCGTGCGTTCGGCGGCGAACGCTTTCGGGGCGACCTCGTCGCGGCCGGTCTCGATATCGGCTGGGACGCTGTGTCCGTCTCCGTGGAGGTCGGGTACCTGAAGCCCCACCCGGCGCCGTTCGAGCACGCGC
>CALFYR010000493.1 GCA_937954195.1 uncultured Dehalococcoidia bacterium | reverse complement strand
GAACGCCTCCTGCGAAGCCGCGTCCGGCTGGATCAGGATCGCTTCGCCACCGGCCTCCCGGATTGTGGCGAGCTCCCCTTCAAGCCGCTTCTGCCCGATCTCCGCCATCGGCCCACGCGCCGCGTTGCTCGTGACCGCCACCACCAGCGCCACCTCGGCGCCCTTCGCCAGGTCCGCATTCGTGCTCGAACGCATGCCTCCATCGATGTACCGCCGCCCGTGGATCGTGATCGGCGGGTAGATGCCCGGCACGCAGCAGCTCGAGGCGATCGCCCGGCTCAGCGGCACGTTCGAACTCTTGTCCCACACTACGAACTCCCCCGTGAGCGCATCCACCGCCGTGCACTGGTAGCCCGGGTGCGGCCACGATTCCGAGGTAGCCAGCATCCGACCGAACGTCGCGATGAACTCGTCCTCCGTGATCGTCTTCGCCTCCAGCGCGAAGGCGCCGATCTCCTTCCGCACCTCCTCCGGCGAAGACTCGCCTTTCGCCGCTTTCGCCATCAGTTCCATCAGCGGCATCAGGTTCAGCGCCGGAGCGCCCGCCCCGGCATTTCCCCGCGTCGGCGACGGCGCGCTCCGCGAGGCATCGGCCGCCACCGCCGCGTACATCTGCTGCGGGGTCCGCCCCGAAGCCAGCTGCGCCCCAACCGCGCTCCCCGCCGATGTCCCCGTGATTGAGTCCGCGTTCGAAACGTCAACGCCGCGTTCCGCCAGGCCCGCCAGCAACCCCGATTCCCACGCGATCCCAACCGGGCCGCCGCCCCCAAGGACAAGTGCTCGCTTCGCCATTTCTGTCACTCCATGCCTGTAGTTCGTGTGCAGGGATCCTACCGGTGCTCCCGCAGGAACGCCCTGATCGTCTCGATGGTCGCCGCCAGGTGCGGCTCATCCCGGCAGTCCGGTTCCAGGCAGCGGGCCTTCGGCGCCACCTGGCAGATGCGCTTCCCCACCCCCGTGGGGTGGAACGGGTCGCGCCCCGGGATCACCAGGATCGGCGTCTGGCAGCTCGCGAAGAACTCGTCGCTCGCCGTGAAGTAGGGCGGATTGTTCGGCCAGATCCCCGCCTGGAACTCCTCGATCAGCCGCACGTACCCATCGCCCCCCAATGCGCGGACGTGTTCGCGCACCGTCTCCAGTTCGTGCAGCGCCGGCGCGAATGGCCCGGCCGCGTTGTTCATCACGAACAGCGGGTTCTCCTGTGCCGCCGCAATCACCGGCTCCACGCCGGATTGCTTCGCCAGCGACAGCGTCGGCCCGAACATCGCGTTGAACGTATCGATGCTGTTCGTCGCGTCCAGTCCCACCGGGTCCTGCGCCACCGCCGCCGAAACCCGCTCCGGAGCGTTCTTGATCAAGCTCCAGATATGCGCGCATCCGATGCACCCGCCATAGACATGCGCCTTCTCGACGCCCACCGCGTCGAGCACGGCCAGCTGGTCCGCGTTGCATTCGTCGTACGAAAACGCCTTCAGCGGCGCCAGCGAGTGCCCCGCGTGCCGCTGGTCCATGGCAATCACCATGAACTCGTCGGCAAACAGTTCGTTCGGCTTGATCGTGCTCCGCTGCCAGAACTCCACCGAGCTGCTCACCCCGCCGGGCGCAATCAGCAATAGCGGGTACCCCGACCCATAGACCTCGTACCGGATGCGTGCCCCATCGGGGCGTTAAACAAAT
Organism: uncultured Dehalococcoidia bacterium; assembly: GCA_937954195.1. Classification (GTDB taxonomy): domain Bacteria; phylum Chloroflexota; class Dehalococcoidia; order Tepidiformales; family Tepidiformaceae; genus Amarobacter. Next base: position 5,031 of record CALFYR010000493.1, on the reverse strand, counting down.
GCCATCCGCGGATGGTAGCGGATTCGGCTCAGGCTGGGTCGGCCAGCGCCTCAGCCACTCCCGCCAGCTGCCGCGCGTGGTCCAGGTCATGCACGCGCATGAATAGCAGCCACTCCCGCCAGCTAAACGGGCCAAACAACGGATGCATGATCGTCACGTCCAGGTGCTCGTCGCCCTTTGCCTTCAGCACGGTTTCCAGCAGCTGCTCGCGCCGCGCCGCGAACGCCTCCCAGTAGTCGTCGGCCGTCTTCAACCCGGCGCGAGTCTCGCCGGAGATCATGTCCTCCACGCCAGCCGGCTTCGCGCCCGTGGCGATAATGCTCTCGATCGCCGCCGCGCCTTTCTCGTTCATCTCCAGCACATGCGTGAACACTTCCGCGCCGGACCAGTCGTCCGGGCCCGGCTTCTCGTGGAACCGCTCGCCCGGTATCGAATTCGCCGCCGGCCGTAGCTGCGCCGAATCCGTGCGCACCTTCTCCACCAGTTCCGGAATCGAGAGCTTGTTCGCCTGGGCGATGAGGTAGCCGCGAATGCGCTGCGCTTCCTCCTGTGGGATCTGGGGCATCTGGGTCTCGGCCATTCGGCGCCTCCGCTGTCAGTTTCCTGATGCAACGGACTCTATCGGTTCACGGGAACCGCGACAAGCGCCGGCGTTCGCCCAACGAGCCCGGCCCGATTCGCCGCCTCCACCAACTCCCCCACCCGTCCCCGCTGCGAAGGCGCAACCCACCCGGTCGCCCGCGAACGTCGTCCGGTCCGAGCGTTCGCTATCTCCACACTCAGCGTGTCACCACGAAGCTCCAGCGACGTCATCGAGGCGTAGGGAATGATCCGCCTGCTCACCATCAACCCGAACCAGCCCTCCGCCCGGAACCGCCCGGCGATGCCGCGTTCGTGAAACCGCAGCCACATTGCCGGCACCAGCCGCACCTGCGCGACCATCATCGCCAGCAGCAATGCAATCCCCAGCGGCACGCTCGCGCCGGGCAGCGCCACCGCCGCCGCGACCATCGCCACCATGAACGCCAGCAGGATCCCTACCCGCGCAGCGAACGTCCGCAGCCGCTCCCGGACCGTCGGTCGCGGCACGCACACCTCCGCGCCAAGACCCAGCGTCCAGGCGTTCATAAAGATGCCGCCCGCTGTCGCTTGCTGTTCGCTCATACATCAACCTTCGACAGCCGCGACACCCCCGCACACCGCCGCGCCTTCAGGATCCACGGCAACGTACCGATACTCAGGTGTGAATATCGCATCCATCCCGAGCGCCAACGTCCCCGAAAGCATCAAGTCACCCGCCGACGCCCTCGCCGTCCTCGCCGCAAAGAAGGGCCTCGACGTGCAGAAGCAAGTGGCAGCCGGCCTCATCCAGCTGCTCGACCCCAACATCGGCCAGAACCTGAACGTCAGCGCCTAAGCTGGACCCCCAGCAGTCAAAGACGAACGTCAGGGCCGGTGGAAAGGCCCCTCGACATCGTCGAGAAGTTCAGATGTTCGCGTGAGGTCGATCCCGGCCCGCGGTTTCCCCGAGAAGGTGGGCATTTCGCGCTTCTCGTGCGCTGCAGTCCGGCCAAGTGCTCGCCGAAGCCCGTCTTCGATCAGCGACGCTAACGTGACTCCGGTGCGCGCAGCTTCATCTTTCGCCGCCTCAATGAGCCCTTCGTCGAGGTCGAGAGTCACACGCATTCTGCAAGACTATCACCCGCACCCCGTCCTAGAACCGGTACAGCACCCGCCACCGCTCCATCCACTGCTCCCGCACCTCGTCCTCGCTCATCCCCAGGTCATACGCCGGCGATGTCAGCCCCTCCGCCTCCATTACATCGATGATCACGACCGCGTGGATCCGCTCGTCGGCGCGCACCGTCGTCTCGCGGTACATCGCCATCACCCCGTCCCACTCCGGCCCCGATTCCAGCACCCGCCCCGTGCCTCGAAACCGGTAGCCCTTCCGCACGATCGGGTCCACCACATTGACCTCGATCGCCGGGTTCGTTCTCAGGTTCCGGACCGTCCCCGGCGAATGCACATGCGCGAACACCAGCTTCCCCTCGCCCCACGTCCGTATCGTCCCTTTGGGCGAAAGATTCGGCGTCCCGTCCGCGTTCACCGTCGCGAAAAACGCGAGCGATTGCTCGGTCACCACCCGCCGCATGTCGTCATCGAACCTGAACTCATCGGCCACGCCGCCAGTGTAGCGGCCCCTCAACCCGATGTGGTATGGCGAATAACACCACGCCTCACTGACCCGAAACTGAGGCATGTATCCGTGGAAAAGTTACCACCGTGTGGTAAAATTTCAACCATGTACCGGAGAAACGCCGAGCCTGAGGTCCTCTCCGCTTTGGCTGATACGCGTGTCGTGTTTATCGCCGGACCGCGCCAATGTGGAAAGTCGACGCTCGCCCTGGCGCTCGCCGCTGCCGGCAGGGATTACCTGTCTCTCGATGATCCCGCCGTCCTCGATGCCGCGCGCACCGATCCGATGGCGTTCGTTGGGCGAGCCAACACTCGTCCCATCATCATCGACGAAGTCCAGCGTCTCCCCGACCTCTTTCCCGCCATTAAGCGATCCGTCGATCTCGACCCTCGCCCCGGGCGGTTCCTGCTAACCGGCTCATCAAATTTCCTGACACTGCCGTCTGTCTCGGAATCCCTGGCGGGTCGGATCCAGGTGATTCAGTTGGGGCCCCTAACGCAGGGCGAGCTCGAAGGCACCCGGGAGGGCTTCCTGTCGACCGTGTTCGACACGGGTCAACCGGATCTCGCCAGTTCTTCACTCACTCGGGACGATTACCTCGGGCGCGCGTTCAGCGGCGGCTTCCCCGAGGTCCTCGAACGACCAACGCACTCTCGCCGGAATCGGTGGTTCTCCTCATACATCTCATCACTGATCCAGAGGGACCTGCGCGACATTGCCAACATCGAACACGCCGTGGCCATCCCGTCCTTGCTCCGATTGCTCGCGGCCCGGTCGGGAAGCCTCGCGAACGCCCTCGATGTTTCGCGGGATCTCGGGCTCCCGAATACCACGCTCAAGCGCTATCTATCCCTGCTCGAAATCATCCATCTCCTGGTGCCGTTGAGACCCTGGTCCGCAAACCTGTCGACAAGGCTGACCAGGAGTCCAAAGTTCTACCTCGCGGATTCCGGCTTGACGGCCCATCTCGTGGATGCGGACCTCGCTCGGGTCACGCAATATCCCGAGCTTGCTGGTTCCATCCTGGAAGCGTTCGCTGTATCCGAAATTCGCCGCCAACTCACTTGGGACGAAGAGCAGCCGGGCGTCTTCTTTTTCCGCACACACACGGGGGCCGAAGTTGACGTCGTCCTCGAACGTCGTGACGGGCGTGTGGCGGCCATTGAAATCAAGGCTTCGTCCCGGCTCGATCGCAGAGATACTCGTGGCCTCGAATTTCTCCGGGAGCACCTGGGCACGAGGTTCGTCCGCGGCATTGTGCTGTACACCGGGCAGCAGTCGCTGCCCCTCGGAGATCGGCTATGGGCCATGCCGGTGGATGCCCTCTGGCGTTGGGGCGCACAGCCGCAAGTTCCGAAGTAGCCCCCACCGTGCCTTACCCTCCGCCCCTTTGGTACACTCACAGGTGGAGAGGTGTCCGAGTGGTTGATGGTGCCGCTCTCGAAAAGCGGTGTGGCGCAAGTCACCGGGAGTTCGAATCTCCCCCTCTCCGCCAACCGCACCAAATGGGAAGGCCCGCCAAATTTGGCGGGCCTTCGGTTTGTATCGGGTTTCGTTGGGTCATGCCGGCCGGTTCACCTGAACGGTCTCAATCCAGGTGACCTTGCCTTCGCGGCGAGCCACGCGCACATTCGCGGGTGCGGCGGGCTTCCGCTTCATCGATGCAACGAGCCGGAAGCGCGCAGCTTCGCGGGTCAGTTCGTTGTGGCGCTGCTTGTGCAGCATCTCGGCCAGGGCGGGGTGCATCAGCGGTGTGGTGCTCACGTCGGGGTTCCTCTCTCTCCTTGCGCCCGGTATCTCCAGGTCGCAAACGTAGTACACCCCGTCCAGCCCTCCCCGAATCCAGTCCCCGGTCCTACTCCCCCTCCCCCATTCGGAGGAATCTGTGCAGCACTTCACACATCCGTATGTCCACCCCCGCTCCCGCCCGTTATGGAGATGTTTGTGCTACGCTAACTTTCCCAACCCTAACGTGAGGGTAAAGGCACGTCAGCCTGGTTCCGCCGCACTTTCTACGCGCTCGAGAACAACCAGTTCCGGCTCCTCTTCATCGGGACAACGTTCTCCTTCCTCGGCATGCAAATGCAGGTCGTCGCCCGCGGATACCTCGCCTTCGATCTCACCGGGAAGAACAGCGCGCTTGGCGGCGTCATGCTCGCCTTCGGTGTCCCGCAGCTCCTCCTTGGTCTCTGGGGCGGCGTCCTCGCCGATAGGCTCCCCAAGCGAAACCTTCTCCTCGTCTGCCAGGGAATCATCGCCACGAACTCCGCGTGGGTCGCCTTCATGATCCACACCGATCGCATCGAATACTGGATGCTCATCGTCGCCGGGGTTGTCCAGGGTGCCGGCTTCGCCTTCGTCGGCCCGGCCCGCCAGGCCTTCATCGGCGACCTCGTCGGCCGCCAGTCGATCGGCAACGCCGTCGTCCTTCAGCAGCTCAGCATGAACAGCACGCGCGTCATCGGCCCCGGCCTCGCGGGCGCCTTCATCGCCGTCGCGTTTATCGGCACCGCTGGCGTCTACATCATGACCACCATCGGCTTCTTCATCGCCATCCTCACCATGGTCCGCCTCCCCGCCGGCAACCCCTCCCCACGCGAGACCCCCCGGTCTCCCATCGCCGATATGGTCGATGGCGTGCGCTACGTCGTCCGCCGCCCTTCCATCGCCCTCCTGATCCTCACGTCGTTCGCCGTCGTCATGGTCGGCTTCCCCTACCAGTCGTTCCTGCCCTCCATCGCCGCCGATGTCTACAACGTGGGCTCGTTCCGCCTCGGTCTGCTCCAATCCGCCGGTGCGGTTGGCGCGGGCGCGGCCACCGTCATGGTCGC
>CALFYR010000492.1 GCA_937954195.1 uncultured Dehalococcoidia bacterium | reverse complement strand
ACCCCAATCCAAAATCCGAAGTCTAAAATCCAAAATCGCCTCACACGCGCCCGGCCCACCGCCGTTGCAGCGCCTCCAGCATCTGCCCGGGCAGCCCAACCACCGCGTCCTCGCCACCCTCCGCCCCCGGGTGCCACCCCGCCACGAACACCTGCGTCCCGCTTCGGCCCACCTCCCGGCGGTCCATTACCTCGAACCCCACGAACGCGGCCTCCTCCGCCTCGCTCTCAAGTAAACGCAAGCACTCAGCGAACCGCTCACCCGGCGACCACCGCTCTCCCTCCGCCGTCCCGGACACGATCGCGAGAAACCGGTCCATCCCGGTCGATTGCGCCTGCTTCACCGCCAGGCTGTTCGGCAACCGCGAAATCCCCGCCATGTCGATCCGCTCCGCCCGTAACGCGTCCAGCGCCATCCCAATGCCCTCGTGTACCAGCAGCCGCTTCATTGCGCTCCTCGTGAACATCTGCTCGCACAGCTCTTCGCACCGTCCCACCGCCGCCGTGTCGCCGACCACGATCGAAAGCGCCTGCCGCCACGGACGCAGGTGGTATTCCTCCACCAGCGAGTCGACCCTCGGCCGCTCTCCGGTCACCATCATCACGGACTCTTCGATGCAGTACCGCCACGCCGTGCGCGGGTCGATCAGCGCACGGTCGAAGTCGAACACCACCAGCCGGGGACGTGGTTTGCCGCTGCCAGCCAGCGGCACAGCTAGCCGCCTATGCCGAACCGGCGCTTCGCGGCTTCGTACTCATCGGGCGTGTTGAACCCGACATCCAGCAGGTCGCCCGCCTCGACCTCCCCGGAATCTCCCGCGTGCGCCCGCAAGACGCCCGCCAGCCCTTCCGTCGCGTCGTCCGCCGCCATCAGTTCTTCGCGCAGCCGCCCTGAGACGATCACCGGGTGTCCGCGGTGCCCCTCGTGCGAAGGACGCGTGTACGCCTTCGCCGGGTCGTGACCCTCGATCATCGCCCGGTAGAACGCGGCCGGGCGCGGTGTATCAACGTCGGTGATCAGGATTGCGTCCGCGTCGCGGCTCGCCGCCTTCGCCCCGATGCGCAGTGAACCCGCGCGACCGTGCTGAAAGCGCGGGTTCAGCATCGTCCGGCACTGTACGCTTCGCATCTCGCGCGAAACATCGTCCGCCTTAAATCCCAACACCACGATGACCTCATCGCAGCCCGCCTCCCGCAATTGGCGAACCTGGTAGCAGACAAGTGGCTCGCCGCCCCAGTCCAACAGCGGCTTCAACGACCCCATGCGGCTCGACTTTCCCGCCGCGAGGACAATTCCCGAAATCATGTCCCCCGAGTCTACGGCCGCCCGCCCTCAGGATCGACACGGCGTGCACATCATCGGCCGGCCTCGCGAATCAGAGCGGCGAGGTCATCCAGGCTTTCGATGTCGCCGTACCAACGCGACGCTGTCTCGTCGGGTTCAACCCAGAGACCAATCACCTCACCAGAAGCCGACTCGATCCAGAAACCATCCGTGAAGGGCGCATACGCCTGGTCGGGGAATCCAACTCTCTGGCCAGACCGCCAATCCGCGAGGTCGTCAAGGACAAGGAGAACCCGGCCATCAGGGAGACCCCGCTCTATAGAGTCCCACTCAGGCTGGCGGCTGATTGCGAAAGCCACGTAAACGCGGTCAGGCGAATGCGGGACTCCCGACAGAATATCCGTGGGCGCGACTTCGATGACAGCATATCTCATGTCTCTGCCCGTAGAGGCATCCCGGACCTCAGTTGCCTCTTGAGCGCCGACGATCGTTCCGACGAGGATCACGTCGGCCAGTTCCTGGGCCTGTCTGGGAGACTCGAGTGGCTCGTAGTCGTAATGAAACCCATCGTTCGCCGCATCTACGAGCGAAAAAGTGCCAGCGTCGTTCGATTCTCCGCACCCGGAAAGAATCGCAAATGCAGAGGCCAAACCCAATGCCAACCTAAATGCCTTCATGTCAACGTTCGTGGCGCGATCTTCAGACGGGCTGCAATCTCTTTGTTGGTGAGCCCCAGTGCAACTAGTGCCAAGGCTTCTCGTTGTCGAAGTGTGAGTCGGTCGAGATTCCCGTGCATCGTACCCTCCGATCTAGTGCGAGCCGAAGTTTATTTCATTCCAATGTTCGCGGTGCCAGCAGCCGTTCCGCGCCACCTTGCTAGGATGTCGCATGCCCAAATGGACCCTCACCCTCGCCTTGCTCCTCGCCGCCTGCTCCAGCCCCGTCGGCGAGCACGACTTCCTGCTCGGCGAATGGAAACCCTACGGCGGAAGCACATGGTCTGCCCACGCCTACCTCGGCTGGGAACATTGCGACACCCAGGATGTCATCGAACTCAGGCTTTCAGGCTTCGATGACTCCATGCGCACCAGTGACCATCGAAGCTACCTTCGCGATCCACGCGGCGTTCTACAGCGCGGGCAGGGACTCAACCACGACCCACTGATGACGGAAGTCGCGCTCCCCGAAGACGCAATCGACCTCAAGCTCAACAAAGGCAACGTCTACGCCTACCTCGAACGCGACGAATCCGCCATCTACATCGTCCAGGATGGGTACGTCGAACGCTGGCCCGTCTTCCCCCACGACTACGGCTGCGACTAAGCCGCCGCCACCTGCCGTGTACCCTATCTCCAACGGATACCCATTCCACGCCGGCCCGGAGGCACGCCCTGAAGTTCGTCACGTTCGTCGCAGGCGCAGTCATCGCCGCCGGGGTAGCCGGCTACCTCTCTGCCGGCCGCTTCGTCCGCTACGCCGTTGAAGGCGAAAGCATGCTCCCCGCCTACCGCCCGGGCGATTGGCTGCTGGTCGATACGCGAGCCTTCCGAAACAGGCTTCCCAGGGCCGGCGAAGTCGTCGTCGCGCGTGACCCGCGCCATGCGCACCGCAAGCTCATCAAGCGAGTGAAGAGCGTCGATCCCCAGGGCAACATCTGGCTCGAAGGCGATAACGCCGCCGCCAGCACCGATAGCCGCCACTTCGGCGCCGTCGAACAGGTCATCGGGCTCGTCCGCTTCCGCTACCGCCGCGCATAGCAGAGCCGGGACGCCGCTACGGGCGCCCCGGCAAGGGGAGGTGCCGCTGGAGGGAGGGGACTACGCAGCGGCGTCCAGGGAGGTGTCCTCGTCGTCCGATTCGCTGCCCATTGGCGGGACACCGAACCCGCCCCGAGGACCGCGCGGGCCGGGTCCACCGCGGAACTCGCCATCGATGCGCTCATCGAGTGTCTCGGTGAAGTTGGCGAGCTTCTCGTCCGCCTCTTCCTGCGTCAGGTCACCGGCGGCAACCCGCTCGGCCAGCGCAGCCGAAAACTCGTCCGTCAGGAACGCCTTCAGTTCGTCACGGCTCGAACCGTTCGCCTCGGCCACCTCCGCCAGCGTCGAGCCGGACATCATTGCCTCGCGAAGCGTCGCCTCATCGATGCCAAGGAACGTGGCCAGGTCAGGGCCACCTATGCCGAAGCCGGGGCCACCGCCATGGTGATGCCGGCCCCCGCCGAAGCCCGGACCGATCGGGTAGTTGCCAGCCTCGATCGCCTCGCGAATCTCAGCCGCGCGTTCTTCGGTAATGATCCCGGCCGCCACCTGCTCGTCGACGATCTCGAGCGCAGTGCTCTGCAGCGCGGCCTCGAGCGTCGCAACGTCGATCCCCAGGTTCGCCGCCAGTTTCGAAAGGTAGTCCGCCTGGCGTTCCTCGCGGGTGGCCGAATCCTCGGTGGTCGACTGGGTCGAACCCGGGTCCTGGGCGCTGGCGGTGATGATGCCGCCTCCAAGCACGGCGCCAAACAGCGCAACGCCGCTGGTGATCGAGAGAAGTTTCCGGTTAGCCATGGTGCATGTCCTCTTTCTGTCCGGCCCTATCGGGGGGTGTGGTGCGCCGGACACGAGTGAGGATGCTCCCCGCCCCTCGGGGCAACATGGGAACGAAATGAGAAAACTCTCATCAAGTAAAGGCCGGGGAAGCCTGGTCCGCCAGCTACGCCGCCGGCCGAGCCTTCGCGTACGACTCAAGCAGCTTCGTGGCGTCATCCCCCGAAACCGCCGGCGAAACCAGGTACCCCTGCATTTCGTCACAATGCAGCGTCCGCAGCCGCCGGAACTGCTCCATCGTCTCCACACCCTCCGCCACCACCGAAAGCTGCAGGTTGTGCGCCATCGTGATGATGGCCTGCACAATCGCGGCATCCGGTCCGTCGTAGTTCAGCATCCGGATGAACGACCGGTCGATCTTCAGCTCGTGCGCCGGCAGCACCTTCAGGTAGTTCAGCGACGAGTACCCGGTGCCGAAATCGTCGATGGCGATACCGATACCCAGGTCCCGCAGCCGCGCCAGCACTGACATCCCGGCGTCCGTGTCCTTGAGCACCGCCGATTCGGTCACTTCGAGCTTGAGCGCTGAAGGCTCCACGCCCGTCCGCTCGAGCGTCGCCACGATCGAATCAACGATGTCCGCCCGTGCACCGCGCGGCGAAGGGCGTTGCTGCAGCTGCCGCGGCGAAAGGTTCACCGCCACATGGATCCCCGGGAACCCGTTGGCTCGCCACTCACGGACCTGCGCGCACGCGAGTTCCAGCACGCGTTCGCCCAACGGCACAATAAGGCCTGTCTCCTCGGCCAGCGCGATGAACTGTGCCGGCTCGACGAAGGTCCCGCCGGGCTGCCGCCACCTCGCCAGCGCCTCCATTCCGGTGATCCGCCCCGTCCGCAAGTCCACCTTCGGCTGGTAGAAGACCCGCACCTGGTCCCGCTCCATCGCGAACCGCAATCGGTGCTCCATGTCCATGCGCTGGAGCGCCCGTTCGTTCATCGCCGGGAGAAAGAACTGGTAGGTATTCCGGCCCGCCGCCTTCGCGCGGTACATCGCCATGTCGGCGTTCCGGATTATCGTCTCCACGTCGTCGCCGTCCGCCGGGAACATGCTGATGCCCGCGCTCGCCGTCACGTGCAGTTCGTTCGCATCAATCGTGATCGGGTCGGCG
>CALFYR010000491.1 GCA_937954195.1 uncultured Dehalococcoidia bacterium | reverse complement strand
GTGCGGGCAACTTCAACCGCGCGGCCATCGTGAAGGGCCCGGGCCTGCAGCCGGGCATGGGCGAGTTGAAGGATGCTGAGTGGTGCCAGGCGAACTGGGACAAGATCACCAGCCTGGAAGGCGCGGAGCCCATGTGGCGGACGGGTCAGACGCTGAAGGCCTACCTGGCGGAGAAGGGTAAGTAGGATCGTCCCGGCAGGAACGACCGAATGGGGGGCCAGTTGTGGCCCCCCTTCTCTTATCCTCCAAGTCAGCAGGTCACTGCGTCGCGTCTTTGGAGGAGTTCCGTGAGCCCCGGTCTTCCTCGCCCATCACCAGCAGCAGCGGCTATCCGGCGTGGCGGTTGCGGTTGCGGGCTTCGCGATAGGCTTCGGCGAAGTCCTTGACCTCGCCTTCGGGGTAGTAGTCCTTCACGAGCTGTTGGCGCATTGCGCGGGGGTCGGAGGCGAGCGCCGTCCGCGACCCGGACGCGGGGCGTGGGCGCTCCGTCACCACATCGCCGCCCGCGACGCTGATGAACTCCAGGGGGCCACGGAAGCGGGAGCTGTCGTATTCGAGCGCTGAGACTTCGACGCCGACGTAGAGCGGGACTTTCATGCTCGAAGACGACTTCAGCGGGCGATTGGATACAGCGAGGGTCACCCGATCGCCGTAGATGGTGGCCTGGCGACCCGAACACTGCAACAGGATGACTGCGAATCGGCCATCATCGATGTGTGCCACGAAGTCGCTGGCGCGAGTGACGCGACCGAGGGTTTCGGCGACGTGATGCACAGCCTGGCGAGCTGTGCCCGCGCCCCAGGACGCCTTCATGTCTTCGAACTGCGTGATGCGAACGATGGCGAGCGTGAGGGCGTGTGAGTAGCGCTCGGAGCGGGCAATGTCCCGCGCCAGCGTATCGGTGAGTTGTGCGCGGTTGGGCAGCCCGGTTTCTGGGTGAACGAGATGAGTGGCGGCATCGGCTTCGCCCGAGCGGGTGATAGCGCCGATGGACTGGATGCCGAGGTTCACCAAACCGGCCAGGCCGGCGGTGGAGATCAGCATGATGGCGCCGACTTCGAACGAGAAGGTGACTGCGACGGCGAGTTCGCTGAGGAGCAGGAGGGCGGCGAGCGCAAATGCCGCTCGCCGAATGGCTGTCACACGTCGGCTCTCCCCGGCGCGCGGGGCGATGCGAGAGCGGATAGAGTGACGCCAGACCTTCTTCACGGGCACCTGCTTTGTCGAACCTGACGGCTTGCGTTCGGAGGGATTATCGACGCGGAACAGGCTGAGGGTGGTCGAAGTGTGGTGACAGGACGTGAGAGAGTGGTTGCAGGGAAGTTGCGGGGGTTGATTGCGGGGAACAGCCGGCCGGGTGTAGCGTAAACACTGATACATCACTTGCTGTTGGGATCGCTGGGGGTGCCTTCGGGCTGAGATCAGACCCCTTGAACCTGACCACGTTCATACGTGCGGAGGAAAGCGATTCGGAACACCGGCGCGGTATCCGCGCAATGGAGTCCGGCTTTCCGGGCTCCTTTTTGTTGCCCGGCGAGCACCCTCGGAGGTCCGGCGGCAGGAAGGAGCACCAGGATGGCTTTCCGCCGACTACTTGCCACGCTTGCCGGAGGGATGGCGCTGACAGTTGCTTCCGCATGCGGAGGCGGAAACGACGGTGACGCTACGCTCACCGTGGTGACGCACGACTCGTTCAATCTGAGCGAGGAACTGATTGCGGAGTTCGAAGAGGAGCACGACGTCACCGTGCAGCTACTCCCGAAGGGCGACGCGGGCTCGATGCTCACGAGTTTGATCCTCACGAAGGGGAATCCGGAAGGCGACGTGGCCTTTGGGGTGGACAACACGTTCCTCTCGCGAGCACTCGACGAAGGTGTGTTCGAGGAGTACGAATCACCCGCACGGGAGAACGTGCCCGAGAACCTTCGGCCGGACAGCAGCTTCGTCACGCCGATTGACTTCGGATACGTGAACTTCAACTACGACATCGCGTGGTTCGAGGAGAACGACATCGCACCTCCCACGACGCTCGAAGAGTTGCTACTGCCTGAGTACGAGGGGCTCGTGGTGGTTTCAAACCCGGCATCTTCATCGCCCGGCCTCGCGTTTCTGATTGCGACGGTGGAGTACTTCGGCGAGGACGGCTACCTCGACTGGTGGCAGGGTATGCGGGAGAACGGGCTGGCCGTGGTGGATGGCTGGGAGACCGCGTACTACACGAACTTCACACGGGCGGGCGGCGAGCAGCCGATCGTGCTGAGTTATGCCACGAGCCCGGCGTTCGAGCAGATGTTCGCGGATCCGCCAAGCGAAGATTCACCCACCGCGAACATTTTGCCGGCCGGCGGGGTGTTCCGGCAGGTGGAGTACGCAGGAATCCTGTCAGGGACGGAGAACCGTGAGCACGCGGAAGCGTTCATTGACTTCTTGCTCAGCGTGCCGGTGCAGGAGGATATTCCGGGGCAGATGGCCGTGTATCCCGTGAATTCCGAAGCCGCGGTGCCGGACGCGTTCGCGCGGTTCTCGGAGGTGACCGTGCCAGTCGCGGAGGTGGGCCCGGAGACGATCGCGGCCAATCGGCAGCAGTGGATCGATGACTGGACGCGGACGGTGCTCCGCTGAGCACGTGGTTCGAGGCGAGGAAGGCG
>CALFYR010000490.1 GCA_937954195.1 uncultured Dehalococcoidia bacterium | reverse complement strand
GGCACGCCAATCTCCCCGAAAACGAAATCGACCATTGCATCGAGGAGCGCTTCCCGCCCGGCGACGTGGTGATAGAGGGACATCGCCTCGACTCCGAGCTCCTGCCCGAGCCTGCGCATGCTCAAGGCGGCCAGCCCATCGCGATTGACGAGGGCGATTGCGGTCGCCACGACGCGCTCCTTCGAAAGCGGCACGCGTTGGGCATCTCGGCTTTCCGTCGACACGATCTCTTACCTCTCTGTGACGTTTTCCACAGTCATGCGTAGGGACGCGGTTGACAGACTTACACCGTAAGCCTAGTCTTTGGCTCGCACCTTACGGTGTAAGTCTACTCGAAGGAGGCTCCCTATGCGAGCACCTGCCCAACCCCAACCGACATCCCTCCAGCGGGTCGCGCTGCTGACCGGCCTGCTCTACCTGGTCATTGCCGTGTTCGGCATGTTCGCGCCGATGGTGCTTGATTCCGTTTTGGTCACCGGCGATGCATCGGCGACGGCAAAGAATGTCGCGGATTCGCTTGGATTGTTCCGGCTCAGCCTGGTTGCCTGGCTGGTTATTGTCGAGGCGGATGTAGCGGTCTCGGTGACTCTGTTTATGCTCTTCGACAACATCGGGCGAACTGTCGCCGCTATCTCGGCAGCTTTCCGGCTCGCCTACACCGCGATCCTCGGTGCGCTGCTCATCAACGGCTTCGATGCCTACTCCCTCCTTACAACCGCCGGTGCCGGGTCTGCGGGCCGGGAGTCGGCCGCGCTCGCCGCGCTTGAGACGTTCAGTGGCGGGTTCCAGGTTGCGCTCGCATTCTTCGGCGTTCACATCGCCATGCTTGGGTACCTCCTCTACCGATCCGGCCACGCGCCGCGAGCGCTGGCGTATGTCCTGGCGATCGCGGGCCCGGGCTACATCATCAACACGCTTGCCTACTTCTTCGTGAGCGGATGGGGCGAAACGGAGAGCATGGTGGCGCTTGCCCCGGCACTCATCGGCGAGGTTGGCCTGACTGCGTGGCTCCTGGTGCGGGGACTCCGAGCCTGGCCCCAGCCCCAGTCGGAACGGCCAGCCGCAGTAGCCTTCCACGGCGCCACCATCGCGGAGGTCCACTGATGAAGGTCTGCGTGGTTGGTGCCTCCGGCAAACTCGGGAAGTACATGGTCCAGCACGCGCTCGACCGCGGATACGAGGTGACCTGCGTTTGCCGCCCGGAGAGCGTCGAGAAACTCTCGGAGTTCGGAGACCGGATCACCATCGTGGCCGGGCGAACGGACCACAGCGCGGCCATAGCGCAGGCCGTGAATGGCTGCGACGGGGTACTTACCGTCCTGGTTCCCTGGGGCGTGCATGGGTACTCGACGGGAACGGCGCAGGCGGTCCTGGATCATGCTCGTCCGGGAGCGCGCCTGATCTTTTCCTGCGGTTGGCACATCAGCCGCGACGGGAAGGACCGCTACCCCTTGAAACTTCGCGCCTTCGTCAGAGTCTTCGGTTCGATAGCCCGTATCGCACGGTTGGCCGACCTGAACGACCAGGTGCGAGCGACCGACCGGATCTTCGCGAGCGATACGCGCTGGACCGTGGTGCGGTGCAGTGACATCGAGGAGGGAGAGAGCCAGGGTCTTCCCGTGTGGAGCCGCCACGTCGGCGACCCGGTCCTGGCGAGCAACCGCACGCGGCGCATCGATTTCGCGGAGTTCATGGTGGAGGCGCTCACCGACGACGACCTGGTACGCGAAGCGCCGGCGATCGTCGGACGCCAGACCCCGTCAGCGATGGCACATACGGCGCGGCACAATGCCGGCGCGTGAGGGTTCGGGAGTTGTGGTAGGCCCGGAGAGATTCGAACTCTCGACCAATGGATTAAAAGTCCACTGCTCTACCGCTGAGCTACAGGCCCACTCACGAGGATACCCAAGCGATTCCCCACGCGCATACGGGGGAAGGCCCACGCTCGCCCGAAGCTTCGCTCCGACGGGGTGGCGGCAGGCAAACGCATCTGGGCCGTGGCGATCGGTGAGCTTGGCAAGGTTGACCACCGCTCCCGGGAAGGGCACTAGTGAAACGAGCCCCCCAACAGGTCCCGCGCCATGATTAGGCGCTGTACTTCGCTTGGACCTTCGCCAATCCGCCGGATACGGATCTCCCGGTACCAGCGCTCCAGCGGCAGGTCCTTCGTCATCCCGTAACCGCCGTGGATCTGCATCGCACGGTCCACCACCCTCCCGCTCGCTTCCGTCGCGACCAACTTGGCCGCCGCGGCCTCTGTCCGGTAGGGCTGCTTCTTTTCGGCCCGGTCCGCCGCCTCCAGGGTGAGCCACCGCGCCGTCCTGATGTCGATCTCGTTGTCCACGATCATCCACTGCACGCCCTGCCGCGTTGCCAGGAAGTCTCCAAACGTCTTCCGCTGGTTGGCGTACGAAATGGCCATCGCCTGCGCCGCAACTGCGACGCCGATGCACCCGGCCGCGTACGGAATGCGTTGCCTGCTCAGCCGATCGTTCGCGATGGCGAACCCTTTGTTCGGTTCGCCGAGCACGTTGGTCCGCGGCACGCGCAGGTTGTCGAACTGCAGTTCCGTCGCGTAACGCGTCGAACGCAGCGTGTGGACGATGCGCCGAACGTGAAACCCCGGCATGTCCGCATCCACAATGAAGCACGTAATGCCCTGCCGCCCCGCGTTCGCGTCCGTCCGGGCGAAGACAATCCCGTAGTCCGCCACGTCTGCCCCGGAGATAAATATCTTCGCGCCGTTGAGCACCCATTCGTCGCCGTCGAGCACCGCCGTCGTCTCGATCGCGCGGGCCGGGTCGCTGCCGCCCGATGGCTCTGTCAGACCGAAAAAGCCATGTTTCTCGCCCCGCAGCGTGGGGAAAAGGTAGCGCTCCTTCTGGTCATCGTTTGCTTCGAAGAGTTGCGCTAGCCCTGCGCCTCCGAACACGTCGTAGCAGGGTGCGTAGAGGCCCGCCCGGTGCTGCGACATCTCAATGGCCATCAGGGTCCGCGTGACGAGGTCGATCCCCGGCCCGCCGAACTCTTCCGGGATGTCGAGCCCGTAGAATCCCATCTGCTTCACCATAGCCACCAGGCGCTCGTCGTCCGGTGCTTCGAGTTCGCTCGCGTCGGGGTCAAGGTCCGCTTCGAGGGGTACGATCTCCTCACGCACGAACTTCCGCACCGTCTCCGTGATCAGCCGCTGTTCTTCGCTGAGCTCAAGGTCCATCTATCTCCCTATCCGATCTTTCCGAGGTGCGCGGGCCGGTCGTCCAGATTGCCCCGTGGCACTTCGCCACAGTCAGCCACGTGCAACATGAGCAATTCGCGCCAACGCGATTGGTATTGGCTGTTCACTTCCACGCGGAAGCGGTGCCCGGGTCCGAGCACCTGCAACTCCCGGGTCAGAGCGCTCCGCAACCCGAAGAGCTCCTTCGCCCCCGCCATGCCGATGCGCACTACCGTCCCCGACGCGTCGGCCACCTGGTACACACCGAGTTGAGCCTGCACCGCGGAAATGTTTGCTGAGTTCAGATCCTTCCACGGTTTGTCGAGCCGAAGTTTCACGACGCGCCTCCTATTCGCCCCGGAACATGGGCGGCCGCTTCTCCATGCGCGCGGCCATGCCCTCGCGGGCGTCGCCGCTGGTTCGCGCTGCATCCACGAGCGTATCCACATCCTCATGCGCGATCCCGTCGCGGAACTGCATTTCGCGCACCAGCAACGCCTTCATCGCGCGCAGCGAAAGCGGCGCGTTCGCCGCGAGCCGATCGACGATGGCCGCCGTCGCTTGCTCCAATTCCTCTGGAGGGACGGCCCGCGCGATCACATTCCACTCGTACATCCGCTGCGCCGGCACCGGGTCACCGAGCAGCAGGATCTCTCGGGTGGCGACCGGCCCGGCCACCTCCAGCAGCTTCTTCGCCAGGAACCAGGTGGGCGCCAGCCCGATCTGCGCGAGCGACATCCCGAACCGGGCCGTCGCCGAAGCCACGACGAAGTCGCAGTGAAGCGCCAATTCGTTTCCCCCGGCGATCGCATCGCCCTGCACCACGCCGACCACCGGAAGGGGGTTGTGCTCGATGGCGTGCAGGACGGCCTCAATCGGACTCGCTCCACCGGCCGACCTCGCACCCAGGCGCTCCTTTAAGTCCAATCCCGCGCAGAATGACGGCCCGTTCGCGCGCAACACGATGACGCGCGCGTCCGCCGCGGGCGGCGCGGCGAAGGCGGTGGCAAGCGCTTCCAGCATTTCCTCGTTCAGCGCGTTCCGCTTCTCCGGACGGTTCAACGTGACAGTGGTTACGGGGCCCCCCTCTTGAACGAGGACCATTTCACTCATCGCATCCTCCTAGTGCCCACCGGCTGGCTCGGATGGGGTAACCCCGGCCGCCGTCAGTTCTTCCAGCTCTTGTCCCGAAATACCGAGCAGCCCGCAGAACACGTCCCGGTTCGCCTCGCCGAACCGTGCGGGCGCGCTCATTCTCGCCGGTGTTTCTGAAAGCCTGTACGCAGCCCGCGGGAAAGGCGAAGGCCCAACGTTCGGTACGTCGACATACTCGAACGTCCCGCGCGCGGTCAGGTGCGGGTCCTCCAGCAGCTCCATGCAGTTCAATGCAGCGCATGCGGGAATGCCAGCCTCCTGCAATTCAAGCTGAGCCTGGTAGTGCGACCTCGAACACGTCCAGGCCTCGATGATCGGGCGCAACGCTTCGCGGTTCGCGTGGCGTGCCGGTTCATTCGCAAACCGCTCGGCGCTGGCCAGTTCGGGTCGCCCGATGGCCCGGCACAGCTTCTGCCACTGGGCATCTGTCT
>CALFYR010000489.1 GCA_937954195.1 uncultured Dehalococcoidia bacterium | reverse complement strand
GTGGTGGCCCGGCTCCCCGAGCAACCGGGAGACTGAGCCCCCGGTGACGGTCGCAGTCCCGCGGCGGTATGCTTGGCCTATGGTCAAGACACCGACGCAGGCCCGCAGCATCAAACTCCGGCGGCAGCGCGGGAGCCACGCCTTCATTCGCAGGGAAGGGGACCGTCTGATTATCGAATCAACAGGGAGCCATTCCGGCACGGATGAGCCGAAGATCACCAACAGCGAAGGACTCGTCGCGTATTTCCGCTCACTCGATGCGCTCGACGTGGAATGGCAACCCATACCCGACCTTCCTCCGGAACCGTTCGAGCTCTAGTGCGGTACCTGCTCGATACCAACGTCATTTCCGCCTTCATTCGGAACCCTTCCAGCCCTGTCCTGGACCGTATCGAAGCGGTCGGTACCAGCGAGGTTTGCACGAGCGTCATCGTTGCCGCTGAACTGCGGTTCGGCGCCGCGCGCCAGCAGAACAGCAGCCTCGTCGAACGAGTTGAAGCTGCGCTCGGCCGCTTGAACGTCGTCCCCTGGGATTACCCGGCAGACGTGGAGTACGCACGCATCAGAGCAATGCTCGAAGCATCGGGCACTCCTATCGGCAGCAATGATTTGCTAATCGCGGCTCAGACGTTGGCCCTCGAACTGACACTCGTCACGGACAACGAACGAGAGTTTCGCCGAGTTGAGGGCCTCGACGTGGAGAACTGGCTCCGTTAGACGGCCGGAAGACTGACCTCAGGCAGCGCTCGCCCGCGCCATCAGCACTGACGCGCACTCAGGGCATATCCCGTGACTGAGGCGGACTGAGGCGAGCCCACCCTGAGCCGTGTACTCCTCGGCCTCGATCCACTGGTCGGATGCGGCAGGGAACTGGAGCCGCTTGCAGTACGCACAAATAACCTGGACCGGGGCCGAATCATCCGCCACACGGGAGTGCGCATCGACGATGGCCTGGATCTCCCGATGCCTCTCGTCCAGGAGCGTCGACTGGAACAGCACCGCCTCGATGTTCCCGGAGGAATCCCGGATGGCCGACATGGTCAGGCGCATGTACCGGACCGTCCCCGGCGCGTCGCATCGGAACGGGTAGCCGATCGTCTGGCGCGAACCGTCCCGCACCTGTTCGAAGAGCGTGCGGAATTGCTCCTTGATCGAATCACCATCGAGGAAGTCATCGAGCGGCCGCCCGAGCACATCCTCCGGCGCCTCGATTGCCTCTCCTCCGTTCGCGTGTGCAAACGCCTTCCACGGCCCCGAGTTCACGTACAGAATCCGCCGCTCCACATCGGTGATGTAGATGATGTCCTCGAAGGCATCGAGGATGGCTGAATCAGGATTGGCAAGCAGCTGGCTCAGATTCTCGACCCCTTCACCTATCGTACCGCCGACCGGGCGTTGCTGGCAGCCGGGAAAGCCCTACCGCATCATGGGTGCATGCCGCCGCCCCGCACGGTCCTCGCTGTCGAAGCAGGCAAGGCCGCCTCGCTCGCTAGCCGTCTGCTCCGCCGTGGCGGTGGTACAGCTCTCCCCGGGCTTGTCGCCGAGCGCGTGGACCCGGGCATCGTCGGCAACCTCGGCACATCGCTCGGCCGCGGCCGCATCCTGATCACGGGCACCAACGGCAAAACCACCACTAGCCGCATCATCGCGAATGCCTTCGAGCAGGCGTCGTTCCCGTTCATCCACAACCGCGAAGGCAGCAACCTCATGCGCGGAATCGCCAGCACGCTCCTGCAACACACCGGAGCGTTCGGCGGCATTCCGGCGGCAGCCCGCTCGTTCGGCCTGTTCGAAACTGACGAAGCCACGCTCCCGGCCGCGGCGGCAGCCCTCGCACCCCGCGCGCTGGTGTTCACCAACCTCTTCCGCGACCAGCTCGACCGCTACGGGGAGGTCGATACGGTGGCGGGCCTTTGGCACAAGGCACTCGCCGCAAGCCCTCGCAGGGCCACGCTCGTCCTCAACGCCGATGACCCTTCCGTGGCCGAAATGGCCGTCGGCTGGCCCGGCCCGATCCACTGGTTCGGCCTCGACGATGTGGCATTCGCCACCGAATCGGCAGGGGCGTTCGACGCCCGCTGGTGCGCATGCGGCGGAAACTACGTGTACGAACGCCGCTACTTCGCCCACGTCGGCTGGTGGCGCTGCACGGCTTGCGGCCGGAAGCGCGAATCGCCCCAGACCTCCGCTGCGGCGCTCACGCTCGGGCTCGATGCGGCCTCGTTCAACGTCGATGGCCTGGGCCGCGTGGAAATGCCCCTCACCGGCCTCTACAACGTGTACAACGCGCTCGCCGCCATTGCGCTCTGCCGGGTGGTCGGCGTCCCCGACCGGGCGATCACGCGCGGCCTGTCCTCGGTGAAAGCAGCATTCGGCCGCCAGGAAGTCGTCGAGCTCGATGGCCGCCGCCTGCGGCTCCTCCTCGCGAAAAACCCGGCGGGCGCGAACCAGGTGCTGCTCCTCCTGCGCTCCGTCGCGTCCCGGTTCCCCCGCGGCCTAAAGGTCGCCCTCCTCCTCAACGACCGCTTCGCCGACGGGCAGGATGTCAGCTGGATTTGGGACGTCGACCACGAACTCCTGGCAGGGTCCATCGCCACCGCCTGGGCGGGTGGCGATCGCGCTGAAGACCTCGCGGTGCGCGTGAAGTACGCGGGCTGGCCGGCACCATCGGCGGTCGAACATCAGCCAGGCGCGCTGCTCGATGCAATCCTCCGCGACACTGCCGAAGCCGAGGACGTGTTCCTTATCCCGACGTACACCGCCATGCGCGACCTGCGCGAGGAACTGCACCGCAGAGGGGCCGTCGCCGGAGCAATGGAATGACTCGCAACTCGGAGCGCCTTACCGCCGGAAGTACATCACCCCGCCGTTGCCGCCCTTTCGCAGCATGATCACTTCGGCCATGATGCTGATGGCGATCTCTTCGGGAGTTTCGGCGCCGATGTCCAGGCCAATCGGCGTCCGGACCGCATCCAGGTCCGCCTGGGCGAACCCCTCTTCGCGCAGATGTTCCAGCACCGCCGCGGTCCGGCGTCGCGAACCGATCATGCCGATGTACCCGGCGCCCCGGCCCAGGCATGCCCGAAGCGACGTCTCGTCCTGCTTGTGCCCGCGCGTCACCATCACCACCGAAACGTTGGCGCCAATCGGATAGGCATTGAGCGCCTCCTCGAAGTCTTCGCAGATCACCTGGTCGGCTTCGGGAATGCGCTCTTCATTGGCGAAGTCCTCGCGGTCATCGAGCACCACCACGTGGAAATCGAGGAAATCCGCCAGCTTCGCCAGCGACCGCCCGATGTGCCCGGCGCCGACCACCAGGAACACCGGCTTGGATTCCACCACCTCGACGTAGATGGAGGTGGCCCCCTGCACGGTCCGGGTCGAAAGCCCATCTCCCGTCACATAGACCGTCTCGGTCGCGTGCCGGTCGAACGCGTCAGCGGCATAGCGGGCCACCATGTCGTCGACCGCGGCGTCGCCAAGCCCGCCGAGCCGCGAGCCATCGCGTTCCACGATCATCCTGGCGCCTGGGGCGAGGTTCGCGGGCCCCGGTTCGAGGACCGAAGCAAGCACAACAGGAGCACCGCCCTCGGCGGCATCGATAAGGCGACGAGTCAGTTCAATCACGAAACCAAGTGTACGCGGACGGCGTAAAGGACGCGCAGACCGAGGGAACCATCCACCATCGCCCTTCGTTCTACCAATATGGGTCGACTATTACTCGCTGCTACCACGGCGTTTCTCGTGGTCAGCGCGTGCACGTCGGACGAGCCGACGGACGCGACACCGACCGCCGCATCGGCGACAGCATCATCGGTGCCCGATACCCCGACTCCGATCGCGAAGCCAACCGCAACGCCAACAGGCGTCTCCGCCATCCGGCTCATGCCCGGCCCGGCCATGCCGTTCCCACCTGATGTCGCCGTCGTCGCCATGAACGCGACCTGGGAAGGGCCAAGCAGTGGTGCACAGCGGTTCTACGTTGACGAGAACGGCACGTTCACAACCGAGGACCTCATCGCATCGACCTACGAGGAAGGCAAGGAGCGGGCGCTTGTCGGTCTCGCCGTTGGCCCGCACGGTGAGTTCGCCGCTGCGTTCTGTCACGGGTGGTGCTATGGCGGTTCGCTGCCAGTTACGGTCACCCGCTCGAGCGACGGCGGGATCAGCTGGACCGACGTGGTGACCTTCGATGAAGGCGGCTGGGGTTCGCTCATCGCGGTCGATGGGGCATCCATGCACGTCCGGGACTGGGCAGACCCGCAAACACCCCGAATCGTCCGGCTAAGTTCCGCGGGGCCTGAAGTCATTCAGCCGTCCGCACCGCTGCCGGAGAACCTTCGGCTCTTGCCCAGGTTCGTCGATGGCACTGTGCGCCTGGCGGCTGCCGCGTACGAAGGGGACACCGTTTGGGACTACGAGTCGGGCGCCGCGCTTGTCGAGCTGCCAGCTCCACCGGACGGCACCTTTGTCTCGCTAAATGGGTTCACGTACTTCGGGAGCGAGGAGCGCTTTGACTTTGGCTGGTATCCGCGGGCAGCGGATGGCCAGCACGGGTATCTAGGCCTGATCGATGGGGCCACCGGAGCGCTCCAATCCATGTACGAATGGCGCCGGGAGGACGGTCTCGGCGACTTCCAAATTGCTGGCTGGATAAGCCCTACAGTCGCCATCGCCCGTGCCGAATTCCGTGCGGCCGACTACATTGCCTCCCCTGCGGGGCCCGACGAATTCGGTACCACCCCTGCAATCGTTGATTTCGAAGCCGGCACCGTGTCGCCAATTTCCGAATTCGTTCCGGC
>CALFYR010000488.1 GCA_937954195.1 uncultured Dehalococcoidia bacterium | reverse complement strand
CTTCCGTCTCTCTTTCAACCTCGATTGTCGGGGCCGAGGTCAGCGCACCCGGTTCCGCAACACCCCAACGCCCGTAACCTCAACCTCAATCACGTCGCCGCTCCGCAAAGCCTGCGGCGAACCGGGCGTGCCGGTGTAGATGATGTCGCCCGGGAGCAGCGTGATCACCGAAGCCACGTACCTGACGATCTCCGGGATGTCGCGGATCAGCTCCGTCGAATGCCCGCGTTGCACCTCGTCGCCGTTGACCCTGGTCACGAGTTCCAGCGCATCGTGCGGCACCGTCGTGACGATGCTGGGGCCGAAAATCCCGAAGGTGTCGCTGCCCTTCGCCCGCCACCACTGGCCGTCCTTCTGTTGCCATTCACGCGCCGAGACGTCGTTGCCGGCCGTGTAGCCGAAAATCCCCGCCTGGGCTTCCGCCCGGCTAACGTTCTTCAGCTTCTTCCCAATGACGATGACGATCTCGCCTTCCGGGTCCACGCGGCCGGCGTCCGGAGGTAACACAACCTCGTCATCCGGCCCGGCGATGCTCGAAAACGGCTTGAAGAACAGCGTTGGCGGGTCCGGGATCGGCCGCCCCTGCAGGTGACTCGAATAGTTGAGGCCCACGCACACGATGTTCTTGGGCTCGCAGGGCGGTAGCAGCCGGACCGTGTTCGCCGCGACCGTCTCACCGGTGGGCTTCACCCCATCCCAGATGGGCTCGGCCACCACGCGAATCGTGTCGCCTTCCAGCAGCCCGTATCTTGCCCCTGCACTCGTTTCGAACCGCACGATGTTCGCCATGTCCAACCTCCGTTCGTGACTGAATGTTGGCCGCAATAGGGCGAAGGCACAAAACCCCCGATAGACTGGCACTGTGAGCCACGACCATTGGGTATCGAAAGCGCGAGACCTGGCCGAACGATTTGCCGAACGCGCCGCCCGCCACGACCGCGCCGGCTCCTTCCCGTTCGAAAACTTTGAAGACCTGCGCGAGGCCGGGTTCTACGGCCTTACCGTCCCCCGGCAGTTCGGCGGAGCCGAGGCGCCGCTCCACACCTACCTCGCCGTCCTCGAAGCGCTCGCCAACGGCGATGGCTCGACCGCGCTCAGTTTCATGATGCACCTGAAGACGTTCGGGCAGGAGCGCGAATCGCCCGCTTACCCACCCGAATGGCTCGAACGGATGGCCCGTGGCGCCATCGAACACGGCTACCTCGTCAACACGGTCGCGACCGAGGAGGGCCTGGGCAGCCCTGCGGGCGGTGGGCTCCCGGATACAACAGCCGAACCAGTCGAGGGTGGCTGGCTGCTCACCGGCCGGAAGACGTTCACTACGCTCGCTCCGGTCCTGCACTATTTCATCGTGCTCGCCCGAATTCCCACACCTGAGGGCGAACCCCCGCAGCTTGGCAACTTCATGGTCCTTCGCACGGACCCGGGTCTCCGCATCGATGAGACGTGGGACAGCCTCGGAATGCGCGCGACCGGCAGCCACGACACCGTGTTGGAGGGCGTCCTGCTGCCACCGGAGCGCCTCCTCAACCGCCGCACCCTGGGCAAGGCAGATGCTCGCGGCGCCGCCGGTATGGCCTGGTTCGCCCTCGGCCTGGCGGCAGTCACCATCGGCGTCGCAAGTGCCGCTCGCAACTACGCAGTCGCCTACGCCCGCGAACGCACCCCCAACACCAACAAGACCATCAAGGACTACCCGGGCGTGCGCACCCGGATCGCCCGGATCGACCTGCTCATCCAGCGGAGCCGCGCGCTCGTAGCGGACGCCTGCGCCGCGTGGGAATCCGGCGCGAAGGTGCACCCATCGGCAGCGGACCGCATCGCCATGGCGAAGATCGACACCCTGAACAACTGCATCGAAGCCGTTGACCTGGCCATGCGAGTTGTCGGCGGGGTCAGCCTGCAGAAGTCCCGCCCGATGGAACGCTTCTACCGTGACGTCCGCGCTGCGTTGCATAATCCGCCGCTCGAAGACCGTGCCCTCGAGCAGCTTGCACGCTCAGCTCTCGATGAACCCCAGGAGCCCGCGCGTCCCGCGGAATAGCCGCGAATCGTTACGCCGCCGGGCTACCCTCCCGGGACCGTGAAGTCCTTGCCGATAGTTACGACCACATCCGGCTGCGTGCCGTCCACCTTGTCCTTCACCACCACCACTTCCGAAGGTGGAATGCTCAGCCAGCGGGCGATGTCTTCGCCGAGCACGCGCTTACCTTCGCCGAAGACGGTGATGGTCGTATGCGGTTGGGCATCAACATCCGGGCCGTAGTAGACGGTCGGCAGCGCCTTCACGTAGGCAAGGTAGTTGCCCAACGCCGCCGACCGGACGCTGCCATCGCTGCCATAGCCGTTCTGGATCTCCACAGTCGCGCCGACGTACTGGGTCTTCGGGAACACCTGGTTCAGCCAGTACTGCACGTTGTCGGGGTTCCACAACAACACCGCGGCGCCGCCTTCGGTCGTGAACCCGGTCATCGTGGGCACCCCGTTCACCTCGTCGCCGAGCGAGAACGTCTCCATGGTGCCCTTCGTATCGACGAGCAGGGCCGCGTACCCCGGGAACTTCGATCGCGGGACGTCCGTCTTCACCATGGCGTTATACGCGTCCCATATCTCGAACATCTTCAACTGGTTCTTCGCGATGAACCCGGCGGAGAGCGCCTTGTTCAACGCTGCCTCCAGCACGAGCTGCTGCCGCTTCACCCTCGCGAAATCGTCGCCAACCGTACGGTTTCGCCCGAATGCCACGGCGTGGTAGCCGTCCAGGTGGTTCGGGCCCGCCCAAATTGAGACCCACCGTGGGTTCGCGTCGTCGTCGCTGTACCACCAGTCGCCTATGGCCAACTCATCCGGGATATCAACATCGATCCCCCCGAGCTCGTCCACCATCCGCTCCACGCCCTCGAAGTCCATCAGCACGTAATGGTCGATGGAGATGCCGAAGTTCTCCTTCAGGTCCACCTTCACCTGCTCGACTCCACCCGATATCCCACCCCGCTGGTTCACGCCGTATCCATACGAAGCGTTGATGCGCCCCTTCGCGGTCCACTGCGGCGTGTGCAGGTCGATGTACATGTCCCGCGGGAAGCTGAGCACGTTGAGCTGCCCCGTGTTCGGGTCGATGGTCGCGACCATCACGGTGTCCGTGAGATACGGAGCATCGTCGCCAATGGGGCTCACGTAGCCGCCATCGGCCTGCGCCCCGCCGCCCGGTCGCTTATCCACGCCGAGGATCAACAGATTGATGCGCCGGTTGAAGACGCTGTTCTCCCCGCCGTCACTAATCGAAACAAGCGGCGTATTCAGGTCGGCCAGCGGCCGGATGATGCCCAGGTTCGTGAGCGACTTCCCCGGGAACAGCGCCGGCGTAACACGAGCGAGCATCGCCACGCTCGTGTACATCGATGCCAACCCAAACGTAAAGAGGGCCATCACGAAAAGCAGGCGCTGCGAAGCCGTGGCTAAGGGCACCGCTCGTGTGCGAGCTTTCGCCCGGGGACGGCGAGCCGGCATCGCGAAGGTCGACTTCTCTACACGGCTCGTCACAATTTCCAAACTACTCAGCAGCCCAACCTTGGGTCAATGAGCCAGTTCCCGATTCCTTAACAGTACTTCGCGCACGAATGACGCGCGTGTCACACATCGTCTCGGTGGCGCGTTGCTCTCGGGAAGGGATGGGAAGGGGAATCCAAAATCCAAAATCCCCAATCTAAAATCGACCTACCCCATCCCGAGCTCGTGGAGCCTGTCGTCGTCGATGCCGAAGTAGTGGCCCAACTCGTGCAACACCGTCTTTCGGACCTGCTCGCGAACCTCGTCGTCGGTCTCGCAGATCGCCTCGATGTGCTCCTGGTAGATGCTGATCTTGTCGGGCGCGGTCAGGTTGTAATAGGCGCCGCGCTTGGTAATCGGGATCCCGTGGTACAGCCCCAGCAGTAGCGAGCCAGGCCCGATCCCGGCGACTTTCCGGTCCCGCGCCGTTGGCCGCCGCTCGATCACGATGTCAACGTTCTCCACGTTGCGAAGGATCTCCTCCGGGATCGAGGCCACCGCTTCTCGCACCAGCTTGCGGAACTCCTTGCGTTCCAGCTCGCTACCTCTTCGCCGGCGAAGCGCTCCACAGCGTCCGGAATCGGTCCGAACCCGCGACCGCGTCCCGCTGATGCGCGCGCTCCTTCTGCAGCACTTCGCTCAACTGCTGCTCGGCGTCGCGGACCGCGTCCGGGTGGCCAGAGTCGACGACCCGCCGGATCACCTCGGCCCAGACGCCGGTCTCATCGAGCGAACGGGCGAATCGCGGCCAGAACACCGAGACGATCTTCTCCGGGTCGCCAAAGCGCGGCCGCAGTTTCCGCAGGTGGCGGTAGCGCTCCTGCACGCTGCGAACCGGATCCACCAGCTTCACCATCGGCCCGTCGATGTCGCTGCTCCGGAAGTCGAGCAACAACCGCTCGCCGAGCGATATGAATCGAATGATTACCACATCGTGGTCACGAATCGTCGCGGCGACTTCGGCCACGTCAACGTTGTAGTCGTTATCCATCAGGACCTCTGAGTCTACGTCCCGGTTGCCTCCCCGGCCAGCGCGCCCGGATTCGATGCACCCCAATTGCAACCAAGCGCGCGCCGTTTCCTGCCGAAGATAAGGGCGTGAAGCACTTCTTCCGAAAGCTCTCGACTCACCGCCGCGTCGAGCGGCTGATCCGCGATGGTGTCGGTGTCCGCGAGGCTGCATGGACCATAGACCGCCTGGGCGATGCCGAGGCGGATGCCAGCCTCGCCGCCGATATGGTCGCCTGGGTACGCCGCCAGATGGGCGAAATGCGCCGGCCGTACGGGATCGACCACGTCGCGCTCGCGCTCGCCTGCCGCGATGCCTCCGGCCGCGTGGTATGCAGTAACAGCATGGGCGTCGTCCGCCCCGAGAGCTTCTACAGCGAAGCCGGCGCAACCAGCGTGGAAGGCTTCCTCATCGATGCCCGCAATGCCGCTGGCGAAGGGCCGGTCGAAGTCGTCGGTGCCCTCCTCAGCCTTGGTGATATCGCCTTCGAGCTGAACCTCGGGCGTGCGGCCGCCTGATACCGCTTACACCTTGCGTCCTCGCGTTCTAGAATCGCCGCATGACGAACGTCTCTAACCCGGCGCGCGCCCGCGCACGCATCGAAGACCAGATCACGAAGATCGGACGCCTCCGCGGAAGCGGCCCCAATCCCTTTGACTACGACATCTGGGACGATCGCACGGTTGAGATCCTGGTCGCCACCTTCGGTGACGGCTCGCCGGAGGTGCAGCGGTACTACGAAGCCGCCGGCAAGCGCGGCCGCCTCCCCGGCGTTCGCGGCCAGGCGGAGAACATGACGCTCAATATCCACGGGCCATGGGGAATCCTCGCCCGCCTGGATCGTGCAGAGGTCGTTCTCAAGGACCTGGCCAGCGCTCTCAACTGATCCGCGGCACGATCCCCGGGAACCGCACCTCGAGTTCGCCGGCCAGCCGCTCCAGCCGTTTTCGGACCGCGTCCGTCTCCAGTCCTTCGCTCGTCATAATCACGGCGTCTTCGCCATTGTCCGAGTAGTACCGCTTGCGGGTGCCCACCTCATAGAAGCCGTACTCCCGGTAAAGCGCACGGGCCGCCTGGTTCGAAACCCGGACCTCCAACGTCGCGACCTCCATCCCCTCGTCTCTCGCCAGCTCCACCAGCGCATGCACCATGGCCCGGCCGAAACCCTTGCGCTGCTCCTCCGGGAGGACGGCGACGGTCACGATGTGCGCCTCTCCGACCATCAGCCAGAGCCCACCGAAAGCCAGCATTCGCCCGCCCGCCTCGCGGAGGACCACATAACGGGCCATGGCGTTCTGCGTGAGTTCCCGCTCAAAGGCCGTGGCCGGCCACCCCTTGGAGTATGCCGACCGCTCAAGGGCCATTACTTCCGGGATGTCGTCCGGGCGCATTCTCGCCACGACGGGTGGAGCATCACTTCGCACGTCCGGGATCCTAGTCCCCGGCGGAGGCTCGCGAAATCGAACCACTCAGGTTCCGGCCATGGTCTGCCGATAACCACGGCGTATGCGGGATGATCTCGAACCCGGTAAGCAGCTCTCCATCGTCCGTCGCACCGACCCGCCGGGTCAGTGGGTGGCCGATATCGTCGCCGTACGCGATGACAGCGTGGCGCTGCGCCTGCCCGAGGTTGTCGCTACCTGGGACCCGGATGCTGTCTACCTGCTCATCGCCGGGGTCTCCGGGTCTCGCCGCGTTGCTCCGGCCGCATACTTCGCTCACAAGAATTCGGCGGTGGCGTTCAAGCTGCGCGGCCCCTGGAAGCCGCTCGACCTCCGCAAAGACAAGCGCTTCCAGGCCGATATGCAGGTCGAAGTCCGTTCCGTGCTCGGGTCCAGCCGGCAGGCCGGGCGCCTGGTGGATATCTCCATGGGCGGACTCGCCATCGCGGTGGATACACGCCCAGGCGGCAACCAGGTCGAAGCTCGTCTCTGGTCGGGCGGCTATTCGGCGCAGGTCGTGTGCGACATCGTCCGCACCACGCCATCCGGGCCGGCGACGATTCTCCACCTGCGCTTCAACGAACTTACCGCGCCCCAGGCCGCCTTCATCCGCCAGCTCATCTCGGGCCTCGTATCGGATCAGGTGCAACAGGCCAGTTAAGCGGCGCCCTTGCGCCGTCCCGGTTCGCTCCCGGTTGTCCGTGGCCTGGCGATCTCCTGGTAATGCCTTCGCCGCACCGATGATGGCGCCGGAGCCCCGGCGGCGGCGCTGAGCCACCGCTCGGCCTCCTGCCGCGTTTCGAAGAGCCCGAGCCCCTCGCGAATCCCGCTGAACCGGGCCAACCGCCGGACAAACGGCCGCTGTGCTCGCCCCGCCACGAACGCGATCCGCATCCCGGACCGGATTCGGGTCGCCAGCGCCACGCCGAGTTCCAGGTAGTTTCCCGGGCCACGCCGGACATCGCTCAGGTCGCACAACGCGGCGGTTACTGCGCCGGCATCGGCCAGCGCGAACGCCTGCGAAATGGCCCGCAGGCCTTCCGCCGAAGTCACACGGTCGGAAAAGGTCACCTCAAGCGAGCCTGGGCCGGGAGCACGAATAACGTACATCTCCACCAAGTGTCACGGCAGAACGCCGGGATCGCACTCGGGTGTTTCCCTGACAGGAATGTAAATTCTTCGCCCTACGGGATGACCAGCACCTGGCCCGGCTGCAGGTTCAGGCAGTCGTCTTCCGTCATGTCGTTCGCGTCCAGCAGTTGCTGGAGCGTGATGCCGTTGGCTTCCGCAATGCTGCCACAGAAGTCGCCCGCTTCGACCGTATAGGTCGAACCACCGCCGTTACCGGTGGTCGGGGTGGCGGTTACGTCGTCGGGAGTCTCGCCCGTGCCCGGGGTCTGCGGTGTTTCGCCCGCGCCGGGAGTCTGCGTTTCCGTGCCGTTGCCACCGCCCGCCTGGGCCGTCAGCGTCTGCTGCTGGGCCGACCGCGTCGCCAGCTGGTCACCCGGCGAAAGCTGGTCGTTTCCGCCGTCACCCACAATCTGCTGAATCGCGAAGGCCAGGCCTATCACCACCAGCGCCAGCGCAAAGAGCCCGATCGTGGCTACCGGCATGCTTACGCCGCCCGAGCGCGGCCGCGGGCCAAGCGTTCCGGGGTTCGTTTTCCTGGCTGGCCGCCCGGAAACCGCGGGCTGCGCCTCGCCGAACCGTGGCCGCTGCTGTCCGGGCCGCCCCTCGGGGCCACGAACCGTCTGCGTGGGTTCTGGCGGCCGGTTCCCGCCACCGAACGGCGCTGCCGCCGCGGGCTGAGCCGGAGCCGCACCCGCGCCGGGCACACCTTCGCCGCGATAGACCATGCAGGTCACATGGTTCGCGCCAAGGCAGTGAAGTTCCTGGTGTGGTGGGGCAATGCGCGTGGGGTTGGGAAGCCGGTAGCAGCGATGCGCTTCCGTCGCGTACGTCGCGTGCGAATCCGCGTCATCGGCAAGGCCGAGGTACGGGCAAACTGCCGAATATTCTTCCTGGGTCACGCCCTCTCCTGTCCCGGGATCACCTGCGCCACCAATCGCATGGTAGCAGCATGTGGGAAAAGGAAAACCCGGCGTACAGATTGCGAATAGGCGCGCAGGACCTTTTGGGGGTGGGGGCGCCCCACCGCGAGTGCGGGACGCCCCCGTGCGACGGGGAGGACAATGTCGCCTGGCGTCCTTTGGTCAGGAGGCCGCCATACCAAGAGTTACGGTCGGTTGAGACGCCCGCCCAAGGGCCGGACCCCGTACGTTTCGGTGGCGATTTGGTGCAGCCGGAATGGTGCCGATGATTTCCTACGAATCGGCCTGCTTCGTGCCAACAACCGCCCTCAGCGCCGGGGCCAGTGAGCCCGCAGGGAACACCTCGATCCGCTCCAACCGCAGCCAGCGCGCCATCGTCCGGAGCTCCCTGGCGAGTGCGCGAGCTGTCTTCTGCTCTTTCGCCCCCGGTTCCAGGTGGCTCGCCCGCACCTCCAGTGTCTTCGCCTGCCGGTTCGCCTTCAGGTCCACTCGCGCCGCGATCCGGCCCTCGTGCATGAACGGCAGCACGTAATAGCCATAGATCCGCTTCTCGGCCGGCGTATACAGCTCAATCGTGTATTCGAAGTTGAAGACCCGCTCGCTCCGCCCCCTTGGCGCCCAGATCAGATTGTCGAACGGGCTCAGGATGGCCGTCGCGTGCGACGCGTCCCCGCTCTCCGCTTCATGCCAGAGGTACCCCGCATCCTTCCATCCTTCGACACGCACTGCTTCCGCCTCTCCCAGCGCGACCAGTTCTGGAAGGCGCGCCTTCACGTCGGCAACCTTCAGGTGGTAGTAGTCCGCGATGTCTTTCGCGGTCGCCACACCCATCGCCCGGAGCGCATGGCGCGTCATCCCGCGGTGGGCGTCGTCCGCCTTGAGTGCCGGCCCCTCGACCAGGTGTGGGAACACCCGTTCCGCCAGGTCGTACACCCGCGCGAAGTTCCGCCGCTCCTTCACCGCCAACCGCCCGTGCGCGAACTGGTATTCAAGCGCCAGCTTGGCGTGGCTCCACCCCCACCACCCCTTCTGCCGTCCCTCACCGTCCATCTCCCCGGTGATCACCGGGCCTCGCTCGCGCACCTCATCGAGAATGGTCTCGAAATAGGCGGTGCGCTCTGCGGTCAGTTCCCGGCCGTACCATCGCCAGCCGCGCTCCATGCGGTGCGTGAAAAGCGGATAGTCTTCCACCGGTATGTAGCAGGCGGCATGGCCCCACTGCTCGAACAGGTACTGCTCGCCGTACGCCAACTGTTCCAGCAGATCCCGGTCATAGGGGCCGAGCCGTGAGAAGAACGGCATGTAGTGGGCGCGGACGCACACGTTCACGGAATCGATCTGGATAAGCCGCAGCCGATCGATCACCGCCTTCATCTCGGCGGCGCCCGGTTTTCGCGGGCGCGGCCCACCGAATCCCTGCGCGTTCAGGGCAATGTTCCGGGCGTCGTCCGCGCTGATTTCCTGCACGACCTGTTACTCTAAGGAAGAGCCTCGCCAAACGGGAACAGCAGCCTGTCACCGTACGCCTTATGAAGTTGACAGCATGTCGCGCTGTGCTAGTCTTTTCCTTCGGCGCTTATTGACTGGCGGGGTTTTTCAGTACCC
This sequence comes from uncultured Dehalococcoidia bacterium, assembly GCA_937954195.1. Lineage (GTDB taxonomy): Bacteria > Chloroflexota > Dehalococcoidia > Tepidiformales > Tepidiformaceae > Amarobacter. The sequence goes on along the minus strand of CALFYR010000488.1, from coordinate 505 downwards.
GAAGGTCGCGAAGCTGAGTGCTTGAAGACGGCTCTGCGCCAATGGATGGCACGGAGCGCAGTTCACGAACAGGCTTTTCGGCCTGTTTTCGTGCCCAGAAATCGGTGGCCCGTTGGTCCGCCTGCGCATCGTTCGCGATGCGCACCGTCATGTTGAAGGAAACAGGGGGCAGGAATGCCAACTATCAACCAGCTGGTCCGCAAAGGCCGGACGCCGAAGTCGAAGAAGTCGACGGCGCCTGCGCTGCTGTTCAGCTTCAACTCCCATACGGGCCGCATGAGCAAGGCCACGACGAAGGGCAACCCGCAAAAGCGCGGTGTTTGCACCCAGGTCCGCACGCAAACCCCGAAGAAGCCGAACTCGGCCCTTCGCAAGGTTGCCCGCGTGCGCCTCGTGAACGGCATCGAAGCACTCTAACGCAAACCCCCCGCGTCGTGGCACCCGCGACGCGCGCCAGAGCACCGATCGGGTTGCACCCGCTCGCTGCTCTAGCTTCCTTACTCAC
>CALFYR010000487.1 GCA_937954195.1 uncultured Dehalococcoidia bacterium | reverse complement strand
GCGGGACTAGCATCCGAAATTCGGCGAGTACCGCGCTTCGCTGCTGTTCCAACTCGGCATGGGCTTGCTGATCGTGGCGGCGCGTTAAGCGACGCACCTCCCTTGGGAGCACAGTGAACTCGGCGGCGCAGAGTTGGCACGTGACACGGACCACGGCCCGACGATAGCGCTTTGACTACGCGTCCGCGAAGCCCGGCCTGCCATCGGCCTCCTGCTTGAGCGCCCACGTGGCGATGCTCGTCTCGATGGTCTCTTCGAACGCGAAGATGAGCCCCGCGGCGACCATCACGGGCCACTGCAGGTACCACCCCAGCCCAATCGCCACGAACGACATGCCCCAGATGAGCCGCCGCATGCCGCGCATGAGCAGCAGGTTCTTGCCGTGGGCGGCGTAGGAAGCCCGCAGCGCCCGTGTGCCCCAGACCGTTCCTGAAACCCAGAACCATGCCCCGGCCAGCGCCACAAACGCCGCCGGAATCACCCGGAAGTCTGATGCCCAGATGGTGTCCATGGATCGAGAATGGCTCCCCGGCAGGCCCGTTAACAGGGCCAATTCTCGCTGGTAAGATTGGGCCTTGGACGTCGTCATCCAACTCGCGCACGACCCGGCCCGGCCGGCCTACCAGCGCCTTGCGGACGCGATCCGCGATGGCATCCTCGAAGGCCGCTTCCGCCCCGGCGAACGCCTGCCCCCCACGCGCGCCCTCGCCCGTGACCTCTCGCTCGCCCGCAACACGGTCCTCGAAGCCTACGAACAGCTCATCGCCGAGGGCTACCTTTCGGCGCGCCACGGCTCGGGGACGTTCGTCGCGCCCGAACTGCCGGACCGCGCCTTCCGCGCCCAGCCGCTCACGCTCGCGCATGACATGGGGCCGGGGCTAGGCCCACCCGGCCTGGCCAGCTTCGGGCAGCGCGTGCTCGAAGGCGAAGTGCCCGACCAGATGCGCGAAGACCGCTCGCGCTACAGCGCCTACGAGTTCCGCTACGGCACGCCTTCGTTCGATGAGTTCCCGATGGACGCGTGGCGCACGCTGACCAAGCGCGTGCTCGATTACCCACCCCAGGCGCTGCTGGGCTACGGCCCCACCGAAGGGCTCAAGGACCTGCGCGAGTCGCTGTCCCGCTACCTGCAGCGTTCGCGCGGAGTGCGCTGCGATGCCGGCCAGGTGCTGGTGGTCAACGGCTCGCAGCAGGCGTTGGACCTCGCGGCCCGCGTCCTCATCGAACCCGGCGACATCGTGGCGGTCGAAGAGCCGGGCTACCCGGGTGCCCGCGCCGTGTTCCAGGCGGCGGGCGCGAAGCTCGTGCCGGTGCCGGTCGATAGCGAAGGCATCCGCGTGGGCGACCTGCCGGAAGGCGCGAAGCTCGCCTACGTGACCCCCAGCCACCAGTTCCCCACCGGCGCGGTGATGTCGGCGGCGCGGCGGCTGGAACTGCTGGAATGGGCCGCGCGCACCGGCGCGTACATCGTGGAGGACGACTACGACAGCGAATTCCGCTACGAGGGCCGGCCGCTGGCCGCTCTCCAGGGGCTCGATGAAGCCGGGCGCGTCATCTACACGGGCACGCTTTCGAAGGTGCTCCTGCCGGCGCTACGGCTCGGGTATATGGTCGCGCCGCCCGCGCTCCAGCCGGCCATCACCGGGGCGAAGTGGCTCACCGACCGTCACGTCGCGCTGCTGTACCAGGCGGTGCTCGCGCTGTTCATCGATGAGGGGCACTTCGAACGCCACCTGCGGCGGATGCGCAAGGTCTACGAACGCCGCCGCGCCGTGCTGCTCGAATCGTTCGGACGGCACTTTGGCGATGCGGCGCTGATTACGGGGACGGAAAGCGGGATGCACGTGCTGGTAAACCTGGCCGGCGTGCGCGACCCCGAGGAGTTCGTGCTGAAGGCGCGCGAACGGAACGTGGGCGTGTACCCCGCCCGCCCCTACTACCTGACCGAACCCCCACCCGGCGCCACCTTCGTGATGGGCTACTCCAGCGTGACCGAAGACGGGATCCGGGAGGGGATAGCGTTGCTGGCGGAGGCTGCGGGGTAGCTACGGCCGCGACATGAACCAGACCGGGTAGTCCATGCAGTTGTCGGCCGGAGGCACATCCCACTCGACTTGCGAGGCCGGGGCGCCTGCGCCACCCCCAACCGTCACGGTCTCGCCGACCCGATAGGTGTGGTCGAAAACGCGCAGTTCCTGCCGGTCGCTGTTCCACGAAACACCGCCACGCTGAACCGCGAGCAGGAGCGGCATTTGTCCATTGTCGATGACCAGACAGCCGTCCTGGAGTACCAGCACACCTTCGTGGAGCGCATTGTCGCCGCCCTCCCAGGCCCCGGGTAGCACCGGAACCGGCCCCGTATTCGCTGCACTTCCGCACGCAGCGACTCCTAGGACGACTCCGGCGAGCAACGCCAGAGCCCGGTAGCGCTGGGCGACAGCCAACGGGGTACGGTTTGATGGTAGAACCGCTAAACGGGTCCGTTCTGGTCGGTTCATGTGAGCAGGTATACGCCGCCTGTGCTGATATACTCAATCGGCATGTAGATGCAAAC
>CALFYR010000486.1 GCA_937954195.1 uncultured Dehalococcoidia bacterium | reverse complement strand
CGAAGATCGCCTCGTGCGGCTCAATCGAAATGTCTGCGAGCGCCCGCTGGTACGGCGCCGGATGGGGCTTTCCCAGCCCAACATCCGCCGATGAGACGAATGAATCGACATAGCCCGCCAACCCGAGCTCGTTCACCTTCTTCTGGAAGTAGTTCGCCGGGAAGATCGCGTTCGTGATCACGCCGATCCGATAACCCCGGTACTTCAACGACGCCATGATGGCCCGCGCATCGTCGTACACTTCCTGCCCGAGCGTCCCAGTATCGAAGAACAGCCGCGCGCACGATTCCACATCGTTCGCGCCCGCTGCCCAGCCAAGCCAGGTGAACGCTTCGCCCACGAGGCGGCTCATCGTGGGCACCTGGGCAACCTGCCCGGGCTTGTACGCTGGCAAAACGGCCTGGAAGGCGCGCTCGAACTCGCCCTCCGCCACCTCGATATCGAGGTACTTGCGAGCATACGCCTCGACCGAAGAGGCGGCGGCGGGGATGCGCGTCGCGTCGTTCTTCACGAGCGTGCCATCCCAATCGAACAGCACTGCGCGAATCGCCATCTAGTCTCCGAGCAGTCCCTTCACGATCTCGCTGATCGCCCGGCCGTCCGCACGTCCGGCGAACTGCTTCGTGAGCACGGGCATCACCTTCCCGAGGTCGCGGGGGCCGCTTGCCCCCGTCTCGGCGATGATCTTTCGAGCTGCAGCTTCAATCTCGGCAGGGTCGGCCTGTTCCGGCAGGTACTCCTCGAGCACCTTCGCTTCGGCGCTCTCCTTCTCCACCAGGTCCTGCCGGCCGCCCTTCTCGAACTCGATGATGCTCTCGCGCCGCTGCTTCACCTGCTTCTGGATGACCGTCACGACGGCCGCGTCGTCCAGTGGCTTGCGGGCCTCGATCTCGGTGTTCTTGATGGCGGCGATCAGCATCCGCAACGCCGACTTGCGGATCTCTTCCTTGTTGCGCATCGCATCCGCGAGGTCGCTCTGGATCTGGTCTTTCAGGGATGCCATTGGCGTTGCTCCAGGTGAGACGAAAGGCCCGGCAGATTCGCCGGGCCCCTCGAAATGGGTTATCTGGTGCCCGGTCTAGCGCCGGCTGGCGGCTCGGGCTTCGCTGCGGAGCTGCTTCTTGCGGAGCTTCCGCAGGCGGGCTGCTTCCTTCTTCTTGCGTTTCACACTCGGCTTTTCGTAGTGCTCGCGTCGCCGCGCCTCAGCCAGGATTCCATCCTGCTGGACGCGCTTATTGAACCGCTTCAACGCGGCTTCAAACGCCTCACCATCGCCGACGATGACTTCTGCCAAAAGGACCTATCACCTCGCCTTCTTGCGAAAGGGAATGCCCGGTTTCGGGCCGCAGGTCTTTCACCATAACACGAGGGCCGTAAAGACGGAACGCGCCGAACTACTCCGCCGCCGCACCAACCCCTCGCCGCACCGCGAACACGCAGGTCGTCGCGCCGGTCGTCATGCAAGATTCGAGGACCACCTCCCGGTCCGGGAAGTGCGTCTGCATCCAGGCCCGCTCGGCGCTGCATATCCACGGGTGCGCGCGTGCGGCGAAGAACGAGCCGCAATTGAACACCTCGATGCGGGCGCCGTCTTCCCCACCGGTCATCTGCATCTGGTGGCCGAGTTCTCCGAAGTGCCGCCGAAAGAGCCACAACCTGCGTTCGACGGATTCCGCAAGGAGCGCTTCGCCCGGTGGGTCTGATGCGACCAGGGCCGCCGGCAAAAGCTCGTACACCTCCGGGTGGTCGGCCTGCAGGACATCGAGGACGGCCATCAGCCAATGCTGGTAGCCGTTGGGGAACGTTGCACGGCCTTCCGACGAGATGGAGTACAGGTGGCGCGGCCGTCCGGGCCCGATGCGTTCGAGGCACACATGGACGAGCCCCAGTTCCGCGAGCACGTTGAGGTGCGATCGGACAGCCCCTTCCGAAAGGAAGAGTTCCGCCGCCAGGTCCTCCGCCCGCCACTCCTCGCGGCGCACCAGGACGGAGAGCACTTCCGCGTGGATCTTGCTCATGGGCATGGGCGGCGAAACGGACGCGCTGATAGGTGGCCGATTCTGCTCGGGTTGCACCGGCTGGCAAGCTCCTGCTGTGGTTGTTCGCGCAAACCATCGTATGCGAGCCAGAGGCCCCATGCTCTCGCCGAAAGTCCGATCCCCCTTATCGCGATTAACTTCAAGGCATATGAGTCTATCCCCCCTCCGAATCTCGCTCGTTTTTCGTGGTGTCCCGCGAGTAAATGGCACTACCCCGCCCTAGTGGGAAACGCTCCTCGTATTAGGCGAACCCCCGAATTCGTGAGGTCACACCGCCTGCTGACTGTAGTAGCCGTGGGGGGCGCAAGCCCCAATTCGGAAGCAGGAGCCAACCCGTGAACTGGTTCAACAATCTCAGCATCCAGGTGAAGCTGCTCGCCGCCTTCGGCGCCGTGCTCATCCTCACCGGGATCGTCGCCGCGGTCGGGGTCCTCCGCCTCGGCGAACTCGCCGACCGCAGCGCGGAGGCGTACACGCTCGACACCCTCGGCCTCCAGTACGCCAACCAGGTGAACCGCAACATGATCGGGAGCGGCCGCGATCAGCAGACCGCCATCCTCAACGCCGCCGACCCGGAAAAGCGCGACGCCGCTATCGCCGCCAGCCTCGCCCAGGTCGAAACCGCGAAGGAAGCGATGGCCAACTATCACGTCGCGTTCGAATCGGCCGAGGACGAAGAGCACTGGCTGATGATCGAAGGCCTCGTGAACGACGTCGCCGCCGGCCGCGCCGCACTGTTCGAACAACTCAAGGCGGGCGATATCGCCGGCGCGACCGCCGCGGCGGGGCAACTCGGCCCCGCCATCGCCGAGATGAACGCCGAGATCGACGCCACCATCGCGCACAAGCTTGAAATGGCCCAACACGCCGCCGATGCCAACGAATCCGCCGCGGCTTCAGCCCGCACGCTCGTGCTCATCGTCACCGGTGCGGCCATCGCCATCGGGCTCGCCATGGCCATCTGGCTTTCCCGCCGGGTCAAGAGCGACGTGAACACCGTGCGCGGCCGGCTCGAAAGCCTCCAGCAGCACTGCCTTACGCAGCCATGGGCATCGGCGTGAAGGATGTCGAGCAGGGGCGCGAAATTACCGGCCAGGCCGGGGCCGCGCTCGAAAGCATCATCGGAAGCGTCCAGCAATCCGCCCTGCGCATGCAGAAGATTGCGACCGACGTGACGGGCCTCGCCGACGGCGCGACCCGCATCGTGAGCGCCGCTGAGACCATCGCCTCGCTCGCCGGCGAATCAGCAAGCGGCGCGCAGACCATGGTCGATGGCACCTCCCGAGTGGCTGAAGCCATCATGCAGGTTTCGGCCACCAGCGAAGAGACGTCGGCCTCGGCCGAGGAAGTGTCCGCCTCCACCGAGGAGCTTTCGGCCCAATCGGAGGAGCTGGCGGCCACGGCCAACCAGATGAAAGACCTGGCGGGCCAGCTGAACCACGCGGCTTCGCGGTTCAAGCTCGATCCGTCGC
>CALFYR010000485.1 GCA_937954195.1 uncultured Dehalococcoidia bacterium | reverse complement strand
CAGTACCTGGAGAACCCGGCGTTCCGATTCGAGGGCTGACCTTCACCGGAACCTGCCCGGCTGCCGGGGTACACTGCCGGCGATGAAGTTTCGAACCCTGGTGAGCGGCATCGCGGTGGCTGCCGTGCTACTTCTCGCGGCATGCGGCGACGACGCGGCCACCCCGGCAGCACCCACCGGCACAGCTACGAATCCCCCGGGGGACGCGAGCGCCACCACGCCGGCGAACCAATCGCCGACACCCGCCGCGACACCGGACGGATCGGGCGGCGGCAGACTTCTGGGAACGTACACGGGTGTCCCGCACACGGGCGCCGCACCCGACTTCGACGCGTTGCCTGGCGCGACGGCGCATTTCGGGACGCTCGGCGGGTCGGTCTACCGGATCGAAATGCCGGACGACTGGAACGGCGACCTCTTGCTCTACGCGCACGGCTTCCGGGGCTTCGGTACGGAGGTGTCGGTAGAGTCGCCACCCCGGGCCATCCGCGAGCACCTCATCGCGAACGGTTACGCGTGGGCGGCTTCGTCGTACTCGGAAAACGGCTACGTGCCGGGCATCGGTGCTGACGACACGCTCGCGCTGAAGCTGTTCTTCGTGCAGGAGTTTGGCGAACCGGAGCGCACGTACCTTGTGGGCGCCAGCATGGGCGGCAACGTGGTCGCGCTTGCGCTGGAGAACCACCAGGAGCACTACGACGGCGCGCTCGCCCTGTGCGGGGCACTCGGCGGGCAGGAGCAGATCGACTACCTCGTTTCGTGGGTGGCAGTCGCCGAGTACGTTTCGGGGCTGGAGTTCCCGATCGGCGAGGAAGGGGCAAACCTGGCGGGTGTGTTCCTGCAGGAGCTGCCGGTCGAACTGGGTTCGCCGGAGGCGCCGACCGAGAAGGGCGAACAGTTCGCCTCGGTGATGAAGCACTTCACCGGCGGGCCGCGAGCGTTCTTTGCCGAGGGTTTCGCGGAGCAATACATCGTGAACTTTGGACTGGCGCTGCTTGACCCCGAACGGGAACTGCTGGTGAACCTGGCAGCGACGAACGACGGCCACGTCTACACGATCGACGACGGGCTCGGGGTGACCGATGCGGAGCTGAACGCCGGCGTTCGCCGCTTCCCGGCCGAGCCGGCGCTGCGCAACGCCGAAGCGCACCCGGACGCGGTCCCGACCACGGGACGGATAACCGTGCCGCTGCTGACGCTGCACAACACGGGCGACCTGTTTGTGCCCATCCACATGGAGAAGTCGTACCGGGAGAAGGTGGATGCCGCTGGCGCGGGCGACCTGCTCGTCCAACGGGCGATCCGGGCGGGCGGGCATTGCCAGTTCAGCGAGCAGGAGCTGGTGACGGCGTTCGATGACCTGGTCGCGTGGGTGGAGGATGGCGTGAAACCGGCCGGCGAGGACCTGACCGGTGACCTGATGGACGCGGGCCTGGAGTTCACGAACCCGCTACGCCCGGGCGACCCGGGCGGGACGGAATAATCTGCAGCGACGCGCAGACCGGGCACCCGGCTGCCCCTTGTAGGGGTGCCTCGGGCCGCGCAGAATGCCCCGATAGTGAGCGTGGGGCAAATTACTTTGGCGCCATCCCCCGTCCGCCGCGAGCCGTTGCTCTCGCCAGCCGTAATCCGGGTGACGTTCCTCAACTTCCTGTTCTTCAGCGCCTACCTGCTGTTCTTCCCGACGCTCCCGTTTTTCATCGAAGGACTCGGCGGCGACGAGAGCGAGATCGGGTTGCTCATCGGCATCTCGAGCCTCTCGTCGTTGCTCGTGCGGCCGTTCGTCGGGTACGCGGTGGATACGCTCGGGCGGCGGCCGGTGATGCTGGCAGGGTTGGCGCTGTTCGTCTTGAACGCGCTGCTCTACAACCTCGTGCAATCGGTGGCGATGATCCTGCCGCTACGCCTGTTGACTGGCGCTTCGATGGCGATTTTCGTGACCGCCGCGAGCGCAACCATCGCCGACGTGGCGGCGCCATCCCGCCGGGGCGAGGTGATGAGCTACTACGGCCTCGCGAACAGCCTGGCGTTCGCGGTGGGACCGGCGTTGGGTGGGTTCATCATCCACGCGGGGTGGCTCGAAGGTTTCGACGATAGGCTCATCGAGCGCTTCACCTGGCTGAGCGGGGCGGAGGTTGCGGACCTGCACTTCACGTCGCTGTTTCTCTTCGCGGCGGGGGTGGGCGTGGCCAGTTTCTTCATCGCGGCGGCAGGTGGCGAAACGAAACCGGAGGGTGGCCCCGTGCGGAAGCTCAGCGCGAGCCAGCTGTTTTCGCGAGCGGGTGCGTTTCCGGCGGTCATCAACTTCGCGACGTCGTTCGTCTTCGCTTCGATGGTGACGTTCACGCCGCTCTTCGCCCGGGACAATGGGCTCCAGAATGCGGGAGCGCTCTTCATCGTGTACGCGGCGATGGTCATCGTGATGCGGCTGACGCTCGGGCGGTACATGGACCGCTACCCGCGGGCGTGGTTCATCGTTCCCGGGATTGCAGCCCTGGCGCTGAGCATGGTGGCCATGGGAACAGCAACCGCGCCATGGCAGATGTTCTTCGCGGCAGGGTTGTATGGCGTGGGCGCCGGAACCTTCCAGCCGGCGATGATGGCTCACCTGGTGGATAGCACGGCGCCGACGGAGCGCGGACGGGCGCTCAGCACGTTCACGCTCGGGAACGATCTGGGGCTAAGCCTTGGCGCGCTGGCGCTGGGGCTCATGGTCGATTGGGCCGGTTACCGGCCGACGTTCATGCTCTCGGCGACCGTCGCGGCGAGCGGCGCGGTCCTCTTCATCATCAGCGTCCAGCGGACTCACTCGTGGCGGGCGCGGGACGCCGCCGCCCCGTCGTAGAGGGGTCAGGAAGTGGGCACTAGCGGGAGCGAGGCCGGGCGGACCGCCAACAGCGAGCGGCCGACGACGCCCCGCCTGAGATCCAGCGCATAGCCGCCTG
>CALFYR010000484.1 GCA_937954195.1 uncultured Dehalococcoidia bacterium | reverse complement strand
GCGGGGCTTGCGCGAAACGGCGGGAGTGGGTGATACTGATATCTCTGGTGGCTAGAGCGAGGTGGTCCCACCCGTTCCCATCCCGAACACGGAAGTGAAACGCCTCAGCGCTGACGATACTGCCCGGGCAACCAGGTGGGAAAATAGGCCGCCGCCGGTACAAAGAACAAACCGCCCGAACAGGCGGTTTTTGTTTCTCCGGCCGAATTGCCGGTAACTCATGAAGCGCCCGCGCGTTGTTCTTTGTAGTAGTAGTCTGCGCGGCCCCTGGTAGCGACGCGAAGGCCCCCGCCGTTGCTTTCTCGAAGGATCCGCCGCTGCTACAATCGAGTTCAAATCCCTACCCCCACCCTGGCCGTACCCTTCTTCAGAAGTCTCGGTCCCCAGACGGAGCCACACGTTGTCAGCAGATTCCCAGACCACCACCCCCGCAGCCGAACCAGAAACGATGGATATGGGGGCGCTCCTTGAAATGGAGGACTCGCAACCCGGCCAGCTTCGCCGGGGCGAGATCATCGAGGGCATGGTCATGGGTGCCTCGCCCGATGGCCTCATCGTCGATGTCGGCACCAAGACCGAAGCGGTCATCCCCCAGGGTGAAATGCTCTCCCTCGGCGTCGATGGCGCCGCCAAGCTCAAGGCCGGCGACACCGTCAAAGTCATGGTGCTCCAGCCTTCCAGCTCGGAAGGCCATGCCATCGTCTCGCTCGACCGCGCACGTGGCGAAGAAGGCTGGGACACGCTGGCCGAGCGCCACGAATCCGGCGAAACCTTCGAAGCGCAGGTGACGGGCCACAACCGCGGCGGCGTCCTCGTGAACGTTGATGGTGTGAACGCCTTCGTGCCGCTTTCGCAGATCGATAGCGTGCGCCGCGATGACCCGGATGCGGCGAACCAGCTCGCCAGCCTCGTCGGGAACTCCATCCGCCTGAAGGTCATCGAACTCAACCGCAAGCGGAATCGCGTCATTCTCTCCGAGCGCGCGGCCATGGCCGAAGTTCGCAAGGAGCAGAAGGACAAGGTCATCGACGAAATCGAGGAAGGCCAGATCCGTGTTGGCAAGGTCTCCTCGATCACCGATTTTGGCGTGTTCGTGGACCTTGGCGGCGCTGACGGCCTCGCTCACATGACCGAACTGACCTGGGAGCGCGGCAAGAAGGCGAAGGACCTGTTCAACATCGGTGATGAGGTGCAGGCCTACATCCTG
>CALFYR010000483.1 GCA_937954195.1 uncultured Dehalococcoidia bacterium | reverse complement strand
AGGTGCAAGAGGTCCACTGCAGTGACATCATCTCGTTTGAGCTAAAGTAGTTCAGGTATAAAACTAGGTTAGTCACCACATTCCCGACCGTTCCTGCCCTTCCCGCCCCACCATTCGCTAAGGTGGGAAGTGGCCGGTCTCACCCCGCCAAGGAGCGAACCACATGACGTCTCCCCTCGCCATCGAAACCGAAGGCCTTATCAAGGTCTTCGGCAAGACACATGCCCTGGATGGGCTCGACCTCCGGGTGCCCACCGGCGGCATCTACGGCGTGCTCGGACCAAACGGTGCCGGCAAAACCACCGCCATCCGTATCCTCGCAACCTTGCTCCGCCACGATGGCGGAACCGCTCGCGTCCTCGGCCTGGATGTCGATAAACAGGGCCGCGAAATCCGCGGCCGGGTCAGCCTCACCGGACAGTTCGCCTCGGTCGATGATGACCTGACGGGAACGGAGAACCTCGTCTTCCTCGCCCGGCTGCTCGGGTACAAAGGCAACGCCGCAAAACAGCGCGCCGCGCTCTTGCTCGATGCCTTCGGCCTCACCGAAGCCGCCGGGCGCCTGGTCAAAACCTACTCTGGTGGCATGCGGCGGCGTATCGACATCGCGGCCAGCATCGTCGTCACGCCCGACCTCATCTTTCTCGATGAGCCAACCACCGGCCTCGACCCCCGCAGCCGAAATCAGGTCTGGGACATCGTCCGGGCGCTGGTCGCCGAAGGCACCACCGTCCTCCTCACGACGCAGTACCTGGACGAAGCCGACCAACTCGCCGACCGCATCGCCGTTATCGATGGCGGGAAGGCGGTCGCCGAGGGTACGCCCGGCCAACTGAAGGCCTCGGTCGGCACGGGCACACTGCACGTCCGCGTCGCCGAACCGGAACACCGGCCGGAAGCCATCAGTGCGCTGAGCGCCATCCTGGATGACCAGGTCCAACCGGATACCGACCCTTCGGCCATGTTCGTCCGCATCTCCGACCCGGCCCGTGCCGCATCCGCCGTCAGCGAACTCTCGAGCCGCGGCGTCCCGGTCGTGAACTTCGCACTCGGCCAGCCGAGCCTCGATGAAGTGTTCCTCGCCCTGACCGGCCACAAAGCCGGCGCCACGGAAGCGGAAGAGGTGCTCGCATGACCGCTACCCAGGCCCAACCCACTGCCCGCGTCCTCGCCGATGAAATGCCGGCGCCGGAACGCGTCCGCGAAGTGCTCGTCGCTGGCACCCGCCCGGAACGCGCGGGCGTACTCTCATCGACCATCACCTTCAGCTGGCGCGCGCTCCTCAAGATCAAGCACGTCCCGGAGCAACTCCTCGACGTGACCATGTTCCCGATCATGTTCGTGCTGATGTTCACCTACCTGTTCGGCGGCGCGCTCGCCGGCTCGACGAAGGAGTACATCCAGTTCCTGTTGCCGGGCATCCTCGTGCAGACGGTCGTGATGATCAGCATGTATACCGGCCACACGCTGAACCGCGAGGTCCAGCGCGGCGTGTTCGACCGAATCCGCTCCCTGCCCGTCTGGCAGCCGACCATGCTCATCGGCATGCTCCTTGGCGATGCGCTCCGCTACACCATGGCCTCGACCGTCATCATTACACTCGGGCTTATCCTCGGCTTCCGGCCCGATGGGGGCGCCACCGGAGTCATCCTATCGGTGGCCCTCGTCCTGCTGTTCTCGTTCAGCGTCTCGTGGATCTGGACATCGCTCGGGCTCATCATGCGGACCCCGGAATCGCTCATGAACATGAGCATGATGATCCTCTTCCCGCTCACCTTCGTTTCGAACATCTTCGTCGACCCCTCAACCATGCCGGGCTGGCTCCAGCCCGTGGTCGAGAACAACCCGATCAGCCGCCTCGCGACCGCCGTCCGCAGCCTGATGGCCGGCGAGCCGGATGGCAGCGAAATCGGCTGGGTGTTCGTCGCCTCCGCCGTCCTGGTGGCTATCTTCGCCCCGGCGACGACGTACCTGTATCGCAACAAGAAGTAACAGGGCGCTCAGGCCGTCATCTGGACAAACTGCTCGATGAGCGCGACGACCGTTTCGGGAGCATCTTCCTGGATGAAGTGCCCAACGCCCGGGAGCGTCACCACCGGGCCGTTTGGCCAGGTCGAACGGAATGCGCCGACGGCCATCTCGGCTGGGATGGCGCGGTCGGCTTCCCCATGAACGTACATTGCGGGCCGTGCCGCCAGTAGCGGCAGGTTCGCCATGTGTTCGAGCATTGTCGCGGCGGTTTCGGGCGCGCCGATACAGCCCGGAAACGCCACCGCCCCCTTGCAGTCGGCGCTCGTAGGGAACGGAGCGGCGTACGCGCGGACCCAGGTCTCATCGACGTGTGCCATCCGCTCGAACCCAATTCGCTTGAGCACCGACAGGATTGTCCCGCCAAGATTCGAAAGCACCGCGTGGCTTTCCTCGCTGTGGACCCACTTGTACCAGGGGTAGTCCTGCACCCGGGGCGTACCAGCGGGTGCCTGGCCGGGCACGCCCGTATTCATGTAGCAGAGACGCCGCACGCGGTCCGGGTGACGCAACGCGAACGCCGTGCCGATAGGGCCACCCCAGTCCTGTGCAACGAGCGTGATGTCCGACAGGTCGAGCGAGAGGAGCAACGCCTCCAGGTTGTCGACGTGGTCACGGATCGAATAGGCACGGTCCTGGGGAGTCTCGCTCTTCCCGAAACCCATGTGGTCGGGCACAACCACACGGCCGTGCTTCGCGAACTGCGGGATGAAGTTGCGGTACAGGTAGCCCCATGTCGGTTCGCCATGCAGGCAGACGAAAGTTTCGTTTCCGTCGCCCGGCTGATCCACGAAGTGCTGCCGGAAGCCGTTGCCTTCGAAGTAGTGCGGGGCGAATGGCCACGTGCCATCGAACGTTTCGTGTTCCGGGATCATGCGCCACCAGCCTTTACCGCGTTATTTGCGGCGATTCTTCACTGGTGGCACTTACGGTGTCAAAGGTTGGACTGACCCGCGTGCGAACACGGGTGCTAGCTCGATGGTCCCCCGTACCCGACCTGGCAGAACCCGTGGTTACAGTACCCGTTCGGGTTCGTGTGCAGGTATTGCTGGTGGTACGCCTCGGCGTAGTAGAACGGCCCGGCCGCCGTGATCTCCGTCGCAATCTCGCCGTAGCCAGCCGCCGCGAGCGCCTGCTGGTACCGGTCGCGCGACGCCTCGGCCTCAGCCTTCTGTTCGTCATCGAAGTAGTAGATCGCCGAGCGGTACTGCGTCCCCACATCCCCGCCCTGGCGCATGTACTGCGTCGGGTCGTGGTTCTCCCAGAACACCTTCAGCAATTCGTCGTATGCAACGACGTTCGGGTCATAAATGACGACAGCCACCTCGGCGTGCCCCGTCCGGCCGGAGCAGACCTCTTCGTAAGTTGGGTTCGGCGTGTGCCCGCCCTGGTATCCGACGAACGTCGAGTACACACCCGGCACCTTCCACAGGAACTTCTCGGCGCCCCAGAAACAGCCCATGCCGAACGAAGCGGCCTTGTAGCCCTCGGGCCACGGCCCCTCCATCGGCGTCCCGAGTACCAGGTGCTTTTCGGGCACGCGCATCCGGCGGTCGGTCCGGCCGGGGAGTGCTTCTTCGGGCGTCGGGATGGCTGGGGGCTTGCTGCGGAAGAGTTGCATCGCGGGGCTCCGTGGTGAGGTTCGGGGGTGTCATCAATCTTACCTGACGCCACGTCAAGTTCCGAGACGTGCGCCTGACGTTCGCTCGCCAGTGCGGTACAGCCCGGAACCCGCCTTCCTGGGCCACCGGTAGCCTCGGCCAAACTCGACATCCTTTGTCGCAATATTGGGTTGATCTCTTCCGCATGCCTCGCCATAGTCCACGGGCTTAGCGGAGCATCAAGCAAGCGCGCTGCGGAAACTCTCTGATGCGGAGATAGACATGACTACCACCCTTCCGCGGGGAGCCCGCGGCATTATGGCAATCGCGCTCGCAGCAACGTTCACGTTCGTCCTCTGGACTGGCGTGCTGGCCGAGATTAACGCGGTCACTCCCAGCACCAACGATGAAAACCGCGACAAAGACTGGGCCCACGTCAACCAGACCGATGTCGGCATCGGCACGACCACGCTAGAGCTCGTGAGCACCCGTAACTTCGCCAGTTGCTTCGAGTACCGAACCGACGGTGACATCAGTCAGGCGA
>CALFYR010000482.1 GCA_937954195.1 uncultured Dehalococcoidia bacterium | reverse complement strand
GTATGGCCGCTCCTTGGTATCGACCACGAAGGACACGCGAGGATCGAGGCGGGCGTTGCGGGCCTTCGGGCGGGATGCCGGCGTCGAGATGATGATGTCGTCTCCGACCATGCCGAACCAGACGGCGGAGGTGATTGGCGCGCCCGTGGGGCTGAGGGTCGAAAGGACGCCCGGCCACTTCGCTCCCATCAGGAAGTCGCGGATCTGGGGCGTCATTTCTCGCAGCATGGCTATTTGAAGACGATGGCGTTCGGAGGTGATCCGATACCGCCCGTCTTGTTAATGGGCGCCGAGACGAGGAAGCCTTCGTAGCTGCCGGTCTCCGCGCAGTCGGCTGCCAGGCGGGAGAGGTCCCACAGCTCGCCGATGGCCATGCCGAAGAGGCCGATGAGCCGTTCGTGGAGGAACCCGCCGGTCTCGCGCCGGGGCGGCCATGCCTCGACCGCGGGCACATCGCTGGCAATGGCGCAGATGTGGAGGTCCCAGAGGTAGCGGGCCATTTCCTCCCCGGCCAGCACGCCGGGGGAGGCAAAGGTGTTCATGTCGGCCAGGTTCGTGCGCGCAGCGGTGTCGAGGCCCTCGTACCACTCGGTCCAGCCGCTGCGGATGAGGAGCATGTCGCCGGGCTGGATGGAAACGCCCTGTGCCTGCCTGCACGCCTCGAGTTCGGCAACGGTGAACCTGCGATCGGTGGCGTAGTCGATGGGGCTGCCTTCTTTCTCAAGATGGCGTCCGATATCGAGCACGACGCACCGGCCGGCGATACCCTTCTTCGCCCAGTGGTCGATGCCACCGCGGGATCCGGGTTTACCGGTTACCTCTTCCTTCTTGATGCCGTTGTAGAAGCCGTGCTGCGAATTGCCGACGTGGACAAGCGTGTCCCACAGGCTGCTGGCCTGCGGATAGAAGTTGTCGAGCACATCGTCGTGGTGGATGGCCCCGCCGGTGATGGTGTGCTTCAGGGCGCCCCGCCCGAAGAGCGGCGGGTTTGGCAGTTCCAGGTCCCAGTTGAGGGGGAACATGACACCCCGCTTGATGAGCCGGGCGGCCTCGAGAATTGTTTCGGGCGTCTGGAGGTTGAACAACCCCACTTCATCGTACTTGCCAAAGATCCACCAACCGGATTCCGGTGGCGCGCCTTCGACGGCGGGAAGTTGGTCGTAGGGAGGAAGGTTCTTGGCTGGCATGGCGCGGACTGTACGGATTTCGCGGCTCAGTGTCAGCCGGGGGCGGCGGTGGCGCCGCCCCCTTCATGCGTCAGGCGAGCGCGCCCGCACGTTCGAGCTCCGCAGCGAGCTGATCGAGCAGGTTATCCCAGCCGGCCTTGCGCATCTCGGGTCCATCCGCGTTCGGTAGGAACGCGCCCTGTTCGGTGTAGGTGACACGTGAGCCGCCGGCGTGCGGCGTGATTTCGACTGTCGCAAGCGAGATCGACATCGTGACGCCGTTAATCGCCATCCGATACGAGAACACGATGCGTTCGTTCTCGGAGATATCGTGGTAGACGGTCTCATTCGAAATCGCCGCACCGCGGATGTCCGGCGGGAGTGACTCATCGTTACCGAGTTTGCTGACCGATGCCTCGCGGCCATCGACGCGGAAGTCGAGGGCGTGGTGTGTCGATGGATCGTCGCTCTGCCTGAGCCAGCGCTTCTTCATGTCCGGCTCAGCGAACGCACGGAACACGGGTTCAGGGGAGTGGGCGAAAGTCCGCTCGACGGTGAATGAGGCGTGAGTGATGGTGGTCATTGGTGTTCATCCTTTCCTGGGGAGTCCGGGGCTTCGGGCGAGTAGGTGGCGTCGAGCACCGCTCCGAGGCGGTCGAGTTGGCGTTCGACGAGGAGACGGTGCGTGCTGACCCACTGTTCGAGCGCATCGAACCCACCCGGCTTGAGCGAGCACGTGCGCACCCGGCCGATCTTCTGCGTCTGTACCAGGCCTGCTTCCTCCAGCACGACGATGTGCTGGCCGATGGCGGTGAGCGACATCGCGAATGGCTCCGCCAGGGCACTGACCGCCGCCGGCCCCCGCGAGAGACGCTCGACGAGCGCCTGGCGCGTGGGGTCGGCGAGGGCACGGAAGATGGTGGCAACGGGTTGATAGTCAAGCACGGACTTGAGTATCTGGGACGACACTGAATTAGTCAAGCGGAAACTTGAGTATTGATCGCCTGTTGGTTTTCAGAGGCCCAATGTGGCCGCGGCCTCAGGGCGGGCCGCACTCCCAGTGGCGGACGAGGCCGTTCTGGCCGGCTTCGCAGGCGAGTTCGTAGCTGCCGAGCATCACCCCCATCATGGCGACGAGCGTGACGATGATGAACAAGATTGCATAGGCGAGACCCAGGCCGTTGAGCCACTTGCCGACGAGGAACCCAACCACCGCCGCCACCAGCACCGTTCCGCCGTGGACGATGAGGTAGACCTCATCGCGCCGTTCCAGGTCCGTATCGGACGAGAGGACTGAGACTTCCAGGAGAGCGCGCATGGCGGCGATATACCCGGCCACGATGAGCGCGCAAAGGACAACCGAAACCAGGAACTGCAAGCTGTGACTTCGGCCGGGCCGCTCTGAGTCGTCCACTCCGGGGATTTAGCCAAAGCAGGGCGGGCTCCGCAACCACCGGGACGAAAAAAGTAGCCCGGCGGGACTCCCGCCGGGCTACAGGTTGGAACGGTGGGCGTGCTAGCCGACCTTCTCGCGAAGCAGGGCGATGATCTCGTCGACGGTGGCGACACGCCAGCCGGCCCAGATGTCGCCATCCTGCCATTCCATGTACTTCTGGCGGGCCTTGGCGCGTTCCGCCGCGATTTCCTCTTCCGAAGGCTCGTGGCCGAGCCGGGCGGCGATGCCCTCAGGGCTCGTATCGCCGAGCACCGAGCGGGTGATGTGAATCTGCTCGTTGGCCAGCTTCGGGCGCTCAATGAAGTGGCAGAGCTCTTCGTGCGCTTCGTTGTAGATGATGAAGACGGGGATGGACTCGAACTCGCCGTCCTTCAGGTACTCGGCGATCATGTCCTTGTTCTGGTCGCGTTCGAAGTAGCGCATTTCGATGCCCATCGCTTCGGCGATGCGCTGCGCGACGCCGGCGCCACGGTAGACGTCCGGGCACCAGTCTTCGCCAATGACGACCATGTGGTGCGGGCCGCCGGGCTTGCCCGCGAGTTCCTTGAGCGCCGCCTGCTGTTCCGCGGAGATCTCGAGGTTCTTGTAGTTCTTCTCGAACAGTTCGCGGTTGCGTATTCCGCTTTCGAGGTACTGCTGGAAGGTCTTGCCCTTCGCAAAGCGGTCGAGGGTGATTACGGATCCTGTGGCCTGGGTCATCTCTTCCTCCGAGTGGGTTGCACCTTGCAACACACAAGCCTACAGGTGCCACTTACGCCCTACAAGCCGCCGGGGAGCCGTTAGCGTGCGGTAGTGCGTTCGATCGCCTTGGCTTCGTCCCAGAGGGCATCGAGTGATTCGAGGGTGGAGCCCTTCATGTCGATTCCGCGTTCCGCGGCAAGGCGTTCCACGTGGCCGAACCGGCGCCGGAACTTGGCATTCGCGCCTCGAAGCGCCTGTTCCGCATCGACGCCCAGGGCATCGGCGATGTTCACGGCAACGAACAGGATGTCGCCGAACTCATCCTCCTGCTCGGGCCCCGGGTTGGCGCGCGCGAATTCGCCAACCTCTTCGCGCAGCTTCTCCAGCCTGCCTTCGATATCCGGCCAGTCGAAGCCGATGCGGCGGGCACGTCCCTGGATCGCCTGCGAGGCGGCCAGTGCGGGGAGCGTCGAGGGTACGCCATCGAGGATCGACTCCCGTGGCTTTTCCTTCTGCTTCAGGGCTTCCCAGTTCTGGTACACCTCCTCGGCCGAAGCGGCCGTGGTGTCTCCGAAGACGTGCGGGTGGCGGC
Organism: uncultured Dehalococcoidia bacterium; assembly: GCA_937954195.1. Classification (GTDB taxonomy): domain Bacteria; phylum Chloroflexota; class Dehalococcoidia; order Tepidiformales; family Tepidiformaceae; genus Amarobacter. The sequence goes on along the minus strand of CALFYR010000482.1, from coordinate 172 downwards.
GGATGAGCTTGCGCGCGATGTGTTCGACGATGTCGCCGAAGGAGAACTCGTCGAGCCGCTCGGCCACGGCGGCGTGCATAAGCACCTGCAGGAGGACATCGCCGAGTTCTTCGGTGAGGGACGCCGGGTCGCCGCGATCGATGGCTTCAAGCGCCTCGTAGCTCTCTTCCAG
>CALFYR010000481.1 GCA_937954195.1 uncultured Dehalococcoidia bacterium | reverse complement strand
ACTACGGTGTGCCGGAGGACACGGAGTTCACGTCGGTGCGGTTCGGGCTGTGGTTCATCATCAAGATGACGGTCTTCCTGGTGATGCTCGCGGCGGTTGCACTGCACATGTTCGTCCTCGGCCCGCGGCAGCTGGAACGGCTGGAGGAACGAGCGCGTGGCTTGAACGTGGACGAGGACGAACTTCGATCGATACGGATGCAATCGATGATGCTGAGCATCGCGGGCCTGGTGCTGACGCTGGCAATCATGGTGATGGGTTCGATGATCGGGACGGCGGGGTGGAGCCTGCAGGAGGTTTAGGCAGATGCGGCGCGCCGCTGCTTTAACTCGTCCAGGGCGGACCAGGTTCGGCCATCCATTGGCATCCAGTCGTTGAAGAAGAGCCCGTCGATCTCGTTGCACATGCTTGAGAGCCAGGTGAAGCGCATTTCGCCGACATCCGGGTGGTCGAGGACGACCGGTATGGTCCAGCGGGATTTAGGCGTGCGCGGTTCGACAGACTCCCAAAGGCGAAGGAGCCGGGCGATGTACTGTGGGTCTCCGGCGAGGAACTCCTGGAGCACCTTCGCGTAGTACGGGCTGAGGCGCTCGGGATCGAGTTCGTTTCCGCGTGTGTGGCCCTTCATGATGCCAACGCCAACCGAGACAACCTGTTCCCAGTTACGGATGCGGCCGCCGAACTCAGGGTGGCTTGCCACACCCATCAGGTTACTCGCGACGGGCTGGCCAATTTCCTTGTCGCTTCGGCCCCAGAGCACGGCGGCGGCAGCGTTGGCCGCGACGACTTCCATCAGCTCGTTGTTCACCTGCGCCGGCCATTCGTACGAGTCGATCTCGCGCTGCGCATCCTCGAGCCGGAATCCGTACGTATCGGGCCGAGGCCTCAGTCGCTCCGCATGGGGTGCGAACCCGGCTGCCTCAAGGAGGCCGGCCCGCGCGCCCCGTTCAACGCGGAGCGCATCGAGGAGGAGTTCGAGCGTTTCGCCCGTTGGTCGGCGGCGGCCGAGTTCGTAGCCTTTGATGGTTTCCGGTGAGACCCCACTGAGGCGGGCGAGTTGTTCCCGGCTCAGGCCCTCGGCCTTTCGCCACATGCGGAGTTCTGATGGCCAGTCGCGCGAGAGCTCCATTGCGATTGGGTACAAAGTGTACCCGTTTTGGCCTTCTTCCCGCGTTGAGTCCTGGTGAATCGTGCGCCGCGAAGCCTGCGGCCGGGCCGCGCGAGGAGACGCCCTGTGACATCCGAACCATCGCCTTCGAATCAGCGGACGCTGAAGTTCGCCCTTATCGCGGCCCTCGGGCTTATCGCGTTCCTGCTCGGAACACTCGTCGTTATCTGGGTATCCGGTGGCGATGACAACGATCCGACGCCATCCGGAACAGTGCCTGAACCGACCGAACCCGCTTCGTCCGGCGAAAGCGAGCCGGGCGACGTCGACGGTGATGCGGACCCGACGCAGGAACCGGGCGGGGCATCTCCGGAGCCCACGGCCAACTCCGTCGCGAGCGGGTCATCCGGCCAGAGCGGCTCATCTGGTGGCAGCGCGGGTGGGCAAACCTCGGGAGGCGCGGCACCAACATTCACGCCAACGCCCACTCCAACGCCGCCGCCCGCTGCCTCGCCAACGGAGTCCGACGCTTCGCCGACGAGCCAGCCGCAGCAGGGCGCATCGCCGACAAGCACCAACGTGCAGCAGCAGGCAACGCCCACACCAACAAGGACACCGACGAAGCCGGCCGCCACGGCCACGAAGACGCCAACCAAACCGGCCGCGACCGCAACCAAAACGCCAACGAAGACCCCAACCGCAAGCGCGACGGCGACGTACACGCCAACGAAGACCAACACGCCGCCCCCCACCGCGACCTACACACCGACCGTACCTGTCGCAACTGCTCCCGCGGACACGGGGTTCAACAGCCCGCTGGACATACCGTTGGATTCGACTACCTCCGTGACGGATTTCGTATCGTTCCCCAATGGAGATACGACGGATCGGGTTCGCTATAGCGTCACCGGCATGAACCCGAACACGGTGCTCTCCGGCGGGCGCGCCAGGCTGATCATCTCGGTGTCGTGCTTCGGTACGGGCACCCAGAACATCGAAATAACCACGGGCGGCCAAACATATTCGTGCGGGCAAACGGTTGTCGATCGGGAAGTCACCGCCGACAGCGATACCGGAACGATAAACATCACGGCCGTCGCCGGCACCGCCACCTACGTCCAGTGGGTGCTGACCGGGACCGCCACGCGGGTGAACTGACCAGACGAACTGATGCGCGATACTGGGTGTACCTATGTGCACCCAGATCGCCATCGATGGAGAAGAGATCCCGACCTCGCCCGGGCGGCTGATGCCGATTCAGCTGCCGTTCACGGAACGGGCGGACGTGAAGATTCCGCTTTCGAAGACGGCGTTCGCGCGGGAGATCCACTATTGGCGGGCCGGGAAGAAGCTGCCGTGTTCGAGCGAGGAGGAGGCCCGGCGCGTGGCGGTGGACAGGGTGACGCGGAAGTACGGTGAGAACCAGGTGATGTGGTTCCACACGGGCTTCCAGAAGGGATGGATCCAGGGGGTTACGCGGTTCGCGGAAAAGAACCCGGACTTCGACGAGGAGAAGCCCGTGAACGAGGAGACCAACCCGTTCCTCATCTGGTTCGACGCGCCCGAGGGCGTGATCACACCGGTCATCCTGAGCATCGATACGTTCCGGTGGAACCCGAAGAAGCAGACGGGCCTGAGGGTTGCCGCGAATATCCTCACGCGTGATGCGGGGAAGATTGTGCCGCCGGAGATTCACGGCCGGGAGCCCTATTTTATGCGCCTGGAGGATTGGCTCAGGGAGTCTCCCTAGGGCCCTGCTTCATGATGTGAAAAAG
>CALFYR010000480.1 GCA_937954195.1 uncultured Dehalococcoidia bacterium | reverse complement strand
TCGGGTTCACCTTCGAGATCTGGTCGTAGCGAAGGTTCCACTTGTCGATGACGCGCGGCGTGAAGTTGGTCAGGAAGAAGTCGCACTTCTCGATGAGCCGGTAGCCGATCTCCTGCCCCTTCTCCGTGTTCAGGTTCAGCTGCATCGAAAGCTTCCCGGCGTTGAAGTTGTTGAAGTAGCCGGAGACGTTGTACCCGTCCTTGAACGAGCCATCGGGGTTCATCGCGAAGGGGTGGACCCGGCGGAGGGAGTCGATCTTCGTCTCGGATTCGACGCGCACCACTTCGGCGCCGAAGGTCGAAAGCGTGTTGCCGGCGATGGGGCCGGCGCCAAACCAGGAGAAGTCGGCGACACGAAGTCCTTCGAGTGGTCGTTTCGGCATGGGTGGTCCTCCTTAGAGCGCTGCCAATACGGCGTCCGTGTGCTCGCCAAGTCGGGGCGGGCGAACAACGGCGGCGGGTGTTTCGGAAAGGCGGTAGGGCGGCCCCGGGAACTCGGTCGGCGCACCCGCGGGGGCCTCGGGGAACTGGACGTACCAGTGCCGCGCTCGGAGCTGCGTGTTCTCGGCCAGGTCCTTCGGCGTCGAGACGATACCGACGAGCAAGCGCCGGTTCTGGCCCTCTTCGTACGCCTCACGCGCCGACTTATCGGCGAAGAAGTTGGCGATGACTTCGTTGAGGTGCGGAATCAGTGGGATCACCTTCGCGGCCTCAGCCGGGTTGCTCATGAGCTGGGTCAGCCACCCCATGTTGAGCTGCGGGATGAGCGAGGCATAAGGCTCCTCATCGAGGTCGGCCTGCTTGCCCTCCTCGCGCATCCATGCCACCAGGTCGGGCAGGTCCCCACCGGCCGGGGCAATGATGTAGAGCAGGATGTACCCGTCGCGGGTCTTGAGGGTGCCCGCGCCCGGTATCTTGATGGGGATGCCGCCGGTTTCACCGGTGCGGACGCGGTTCTTCTTCTGGAAGTCCCACGTTTGCATCGCTGTCTCCTGCGACATCGAGACGGCTTCCTGGGCCGAAACATCGACCTGCTGACCTTCGCCTGTCGCCTCCGCATGAAGCAGCGCGACCATCGTTCCCTGGGCCGCCTGAATACTCGCTGAGATGTTCGCCTGGTTGCCGTAGATCATATTCGGCGGGTCGGCGGGTTCGCCGGCGAGCGTCATGATGCCGCCCATCGCCTGGCCGACGATGTCGCTGTAAGCCCAATTGGCGTGCGGGCCGGTCTGACCGAAGCCCGTGACGCTGGTGTACACGAGCGCTGGCTTCTCAGCCGAGAGGTCCGCGTACCCGAGGCCAAGTTCGGCCATGTGACCCGGTTCGTAGTCCTCGATCACGATGTCCGCGGTCAGAGCGAGCTTCTTCGCTCTCGCGCGATCCGCGGGGTTCGCCAGGTCCAGGACGACCGACTTCTTCGAGGTGTTGTGTACCCAGAATTGCAGGCTCGCATCTGGGTTGCCTTCGAAGCCCACGCGGTACGGGCCGGAGTTTCGCTGACGGCCCCCGCCCGGCGGTTCGACCTTGATCACCTCGGCGCCAAGGTCGGCCAGGAGCCGACCACAGTACGATCCGAGCTCATCGGTGAACTCCACCACCCTCACGCCATCAAGCGCGCGATCTGCCATTCCCTAGGCCTCCGCCACTGCTGTGACCCGGCTCTTGAGGCCGCGGTCGAGAATCTCGGCCGCCTGAGCGACCATGTCGTGCAGGATGTCCGCCGCCGGGCGGATCTGGCTCAGGAGCCCCGAGGCCTGGCCGGCGGCGTTCATGAGCAGGTCGTTGCGGCCGGCTTCGCGCACGGAGTACACGAGGTCGCCGACGAGCAGTCCCTGCAGGCCCATCGGGAGGGCCTGGATGTTCGCGGCCTCATACGCCTCGATGAGCGGGTTGGTGATGTTCCGCATCGTCTTGCCGGAGTAGAGGCGTGTGATGCGAGTGTCCTCATCTCCGGCGGCGAGCACCCGCTGCTTCTGGAGTTCCGGCTGGTTAGCTTCTTCCGAAACCAGGAAAGCGGTGCCGCACCAAACGCCGATTGCGCCCATAGCAAGCGCCGCCGCGAGCCCGCGCCCATCGGCGATACCGCCCGCGGCAATCACGGGAGTGGGCGTAACCGCGTCGATAACCTGGGGGACGAGCGCAAACGTGGCGATCCGGCCCGTGTGGCCGCCGGCTTCGGTGCCCTGGGCAACGACGACGTCGGCGCCCGAGGCGGCGACACGTTTCGCGTTCTTCACGTTGCCGACCAGGCATAGGACCTTCGTGCCGTTGGCGTGCAGGCGATCCATCCACGGCGCCGGTGTGCCAAGGCCACTCGCGAAGACCGCCACCTTCTCCTCGATGACGACTTCCATCTGCCCGTCCGACATGCCGCCGCCGATGCGCGGGCGTTCGGCCGTTGCGGTGGCAGCGGGCTTCGGGGCTTCTTTCCACTCGATGCCGAGGTCCTCGGCGATCTTGCGGAGCTTGCCCCGCGTTTCCTCCGGGATCAGGTCACGGGGGTCGCGCGGCATTTCACCGCTGGCCGCGCCGCCCATGTAGTTCGACGGCAGCAGCAGGTCGACGCCGAACGGCTTATCGGTCATCGAGCGGACCTTGTTGATCTCCTCGCGGAGCCGTTCGGGGCTGAAACCCGCGCCACCGATGACGCCGAGGCCGCCGGCGTTCGAAACCGCGGCCACCAGCGGCGCGGTCGCCACCGGCCCGGTCAGACCACCGGCTACAGGACCCATACCAGCGAGTACCACGGGGTACTCGATACCAAGCATGTCGCACAGTTCGGTGCGAAGCACTGGGCGTGCCATCACACACCTCGGAATTTGGATTCGGGGGCGAGTATACGGGCTTCCGCGGAAGCGGGCAGAGTACTGCTAGACCCCCCGCGCCGGCCGGGCGAAACTGGTGGCGATGCACACGCCTGTAACGCCCTATGTCCTCGCTGGCCGCATCCTCGCGATCGTCGGCATGGGATTTACCGCCGCCTGCGCCATCCTGTTCTTCATCATCCCCGCCTGGTGGTGGGCTATCGGCGCGACGCTGCTCTTTTTCCCGTTCTTCGGGCTCATCGTGCTGGTGGAGAAGTATCAATCGCGCCATGGGATGATTGGCCCGAATGCCGCGCCGACCGAGCTTGAGGAGTAATCGTCTTCGCTGTGCGGCCCTGGCCGGCGCACTCCTGATTTCCGCCTGTTCCGATGCGAGCGAAGAGGGCGATACCAGCCTCGACAAGTACCTCTGCGCCAGCGACGACCTGACCTGGGAGTTCCAGCAACAGACGGCCGGTTCGTTCTCGGCCAACGACCTCGGGTCCCTCGGTGATGGGACGGATGAGCGCAAGGCTGCCTACCGCGAGGCCGGTCTGGAGCGAGGCCGCTTCGTGTTCTGGAAGGAATCGCTGCCCAGGCCACCGTTTGACCCGCCGGTGAACGTCGTTTGCCAGGTGCTCGTGTTCGAGACAGCGCCGCAGGCCGAAGCCTGGGTGGCCGGGCTCGTTGCCGACTCCGCCGAGATCGCCGCGACGGGAATCGTGTGGCTGCCTGACGGCGAGCGGACGGCCGACGAAGTCGATGACGCGGGGGGCAGGACGTTCCGGATCATCGCCAGCGAAGGGCCGGCGAGCGTGAGCCTCTGGGCAACGTACGAGGTGCGAGAGAACCTCGTTTTGAGCGTGTTCGCCGGGGATCGCGAAGGCCGCCTGGAACTCGCGGACGTTCGCGAAATCCAGGCGGCCCGGAATGCGAGGCTCTCCGAAGACTAGGGCGTTGCGGTGGCCGCCGGAGTGGCGGTGGACGACGCGCCGTCCTTCGGCGTCTCTTCGATGGTGACCGAGATGATCTCGAGCGTCTCCAGCGGGCGGCCCGAACCATCGACCTGGACGCCCGCGATCTGGTCGACCACATCCATGCCTTCGGTGACTTCGGCCCACGGGTAGAACTTGTCGCCGCCGCTGGTGTCGAAATCGAGACCCGGGTTGTCCTTCAGGTTGATGAAGAACTGGCTGCCGTAGGAGGTCGCACCGCTTGCCTTGGCCCAGGAGACGGCGCCGCGGACGTTGCGCTTCTCGTTGGGTTCGTCGGCGGTGCTGTATCCGGGGCCCCCGGTGCCGGTGCCGGTCGGGTCGCCCATCTGGACCACGAAGTTCGCCACCACGCGATGGATGGGCGTGTTGTCGAAGTAGCCTTCCTGGGCGAGGAACACAAAGCTGTTGACGGCGTCCGGCGAATCATCCGCGAACAGGTCCATCGTGAAGGACCCCAGCGTGGTCTCGATGGTCGCGGTGTACGTATTGTTCTCCGCGTCGATGACGTCTTCGGCCGCATCGAACTGGAGGGCTTCCTGCGTCGGGCTTGCCGAGGCGGAAGCGCTCGCCGACGGATCGGGGGTCGGCGTATCCGGAAGGGAGCTGGGGTCGCCCGTGTCGTTCCGGCCGGTGAGCAGCGCCGCGAACACCATGATGACCGCGATGCCGACGCCAACGATGGCGAAGGCCTTCACGTTGCCAAGGATGTTCATGGGGAAGCCGGGCTTGTAGATCTCGCTTGGGGAAGTGCTGCTGGTGTAGGACTTCCTGCGAGTGGATTCCTGGCGCAGGTGCTGCTGCACGCGTCGCTTTCGTTTGGGCACGGTGAAACCTCAGTTCAAGAAGGGGGCGGCCCTCGTCGTGGGCCACCAAGGCAGTATACGAACGGCCCGAATAGCGTCCAAACCACTCCGGAAACCCCGGAGAAAGGCCTACCGCGTAAACCCGAGCCTGGCGAGTTCCTCGCGGGTCACGTCCCGGTCGTCCCATGGCCGCGATTCGGTGCCGTAGATCATCGATGTTTCGTGGCCCTTGCCCGCGACCAGGACAACATCGCCAGGGGCGGCGCGGCGCAACGCCTCGGCAATAGCTTCGCGACGGTCCTCCACTTCGACAAAGTCAGCGCCACGCACACGGCCGGCCCCTTCAGCGTGCCGTCCGATTTCGCGGACGATCTCCCCGGGGTCTTCGGAGCGCGGGTCCTCGTTGGTGAACACGGCGAAGTCGGCGCCTTCGGCGGCGGCACGGCCAACACCGAACCTTCGGCCGGGGTCACGTTCGCCGGCCGCGCCAACAACGATGATGAGCTTGCCGCGGGTGACTTCGCGAAGCACTTCAAGGACCTTGCGAACGGCATCGCCCGTGTGCGCATAGTCGACGATGACCTCGAACGGCTGTCCCGCCACAATTCGTTCCATGCGGCCTGGCACGCCCGGACAGGCAGCCAAGCCACGCGCGATATCGCCCGGCTGGGCTCCGATGGCGAGCCCTGCCCCCGCGGCAGCGAGCGCGTTCATCACGTTGAACATCGCCGGGAGCTGGATGTGCGTTTCGGCCCGGCCCACGGGCGTATCGAGGCGGAAGTCGGACCCATCGGCCCGGAGGATGATGTTTCGTGCCGTCACATCGAGCTCGCGAGCGTCGAGGCCGTAGCGGATCGGTTCAGCGCGTGATAGTCCGAGCATGAAATTCGCCGAGGGGTCGTCGTTGTTCACCACCGCCGACTTCTGAACGCCTTTGCGCGCCGATGTCTCGAGCGCTGCGAACAGCTGCCCTTTGGCCTCGCGGTAGGCCTCGAACGTCTCATGGAAGTCCAGGTGGTCGCCGGTGATGTTGGTGAACACGGCGACGTCGTATTCGACGTGGTCCAGCCGGTGGAGCGCCAGCCCGTGGCTGGTGGATTCGACGATGGCGAATTCGCAGCCTGCATCGGCCATCCTTCGAAGCAGGCGTTGCACCTCGTTCGCCTCAGGCGTGGTCATGCGGTCGGTCACCTT
>CALFYR010000479.1 GCA_937954195.1 uncultured Dehalococcoidia bacterium | reverse complement strand
TGCTGGGCGAGCGTCGGGCGTTCGCCGACGTTGACTGCGGCGCTTCTTGTGCTGGGCGGAGTACCGGCCGAGGATGCCTGGGAACGCATCCGCGTTTCGCGCGGGTGCGCCGTTCCGGATACGCGCGAGCAGCGGGAGTGGGTTGCGGGGCTGGCCCTCACCCCCCGGCCCCCTCTCCCGACGGTGCGGGAGAGGGGGAGCGCGACGCGCCCCGGCGATGAACGGTCGCCAAATCGCCAGAAGGATGGCCGACGATGGTAAAACCCGACTACACGCAGCTGGACCTGCCGCCCGCACCCGATGACCGGCCGTACGTGCTGGTCAACATGGTGATGTCGGCGGATGGCAAAGTGGTGGTCGATGGCACCGAGCAGGGTATCGGCTCGAAGGTTGACCAACGGCTTATGCGGGAGCTCCGGGTGAGCGCAGACGTCGTGCTGAACGGCGCCGAAACGCTGCGTGTGAGTGGCACCTCATCGCGTACTGGTGACCCGGTGCTGGAGCACATCCGGATGGAGCGCCAAAAGTCTCGCGCCCCGATCGCGGCCACGATATCAGCATCGGGGGATCTGCCTCTGGAGAAGATTTTCTTCACCGCGCGGGATTTCGATGCGGTGGTCTATGCCGCAAGTGAGATGCCAAAGTCGAAGCTGACGAAGATTGAGGCGACCGGCCGGCCCGTGGTAGTGCTGCCAAAGCGGGCACCGCTGAAAGCGATGCTCCGGCACATGCGAAGGGAGCTTGGAGCGGAGGTGCTCCTGTGTGAGGGGGGGCCAACCGTGAACGCCGAGATGTTCGAGGCAGGCGTGGCTGATGAGTTCTTCGTAACGGTGGGGCCAGTGGTGATCGGAGGGGCCGAATCGCTTACGCCGGTGGAAGGCGCCAAACCGTTCAGCAGGCGGACCATGAAGCATCTCGAGCTGGTTTGGGCGATCCCGAACCCAGAGACGAACGAGGTGTACTGCCGCTACCGGGTCGCGCGGTGAGGCAGGTGGTGCTCGCCGAAGATGCGGCCGAGCGTTAGTTCCCACGTGGGCCTCCACCAGCGTTCAATCGCAAAGGCGATGCCGAGGCCGGCGAACGAGACGATGGCGCCGAAGACAGCGTCCAGGATGAAGTGATTCCCGGTGAGGATCACCGCGAAGAACATGGCGATTGGCCAGATGAACGCGAAGGCAATCGCGAGCGGATTCCGCCCAACCCACCCGACGACGGCCCCAAGCAGCATCGACCAGCCGAAGTGGAGGCTCGGGACAGCGGCGAAGGGGTTAACGAAGGCCTGTGTCTCCTGCGCGTTGTAGCCGAACCGATCGAAGGCCGCCATTGTGTCGATGAATCCGGCAAACGGGATGAGGCGGGGCGGCGCGACCGGGAAGAGCCAATAGATCACGACGCCGATCGCGCCGGAGGCGAGGAAGGCATTGCGGGTCAGCCGGTAGGCGCGCCGATGCCAGATGTAGAGCCAGATTGCCAGCAGGATGACAAGCGGCATGTGTCCCCAGAAATAGACCCAGTTCATGACCTTGATGGCCCAGAAGTCGTCGAGGATCCAGGACTGCATCTGAAGTTCCCAGTAGATCCCGAGGGTTTGTTCGAGCTCGATGAGGTTGAACCCGCGCACCATGGCCTCGCCCGCGCGATCGACCACGGATCCTCGAATAAAGAAGTAGATGAGAAATGCGGCGACGACGACGGCTGCTTCGTGGACCCCGGCGCGTTCGGTCAGGTGCCAGGCTCGTCCGGCGAGACGGCGCGAGCGTTCCCGGTAACTGACTGCCTCTGCGGTGACGTGAGGTTCTGAAGTCATGCGCTCGAAATCTTTGCCCGCCTATCCGGGCGGCGGCTACACTCCCCTCAAGCTAGCACACCATCTGACAGTGAGGGATAACGCGTGGAAGTTCGTGTCACAGGCGGCGACATCGTCCAGGCGGAAGCTGACGCCATCATCGTAAACCTGTTCGAAGGCGTCACCTCGCCGGGCGGCGGCACCGGGGCTGTGGACGCGGCGCTCGATGGCGCGATCAGCAAGCTCATTGCCCAGGGCGACATTCGCGGGAAGAGCGGCGAGGTGACGATCGTCCACACGTTTGGGAAGATTCCCGCGCCACGCGTGGTCGTCGCCGGGCTTGGGAAGCAGAAAGACTTCGATATCGACGCCGTCCGGAACCTCTCCGCGAACCTCACCCGCACCATCCGGAAGCCGGGCATCAGGAAGGTTGCCACGCTCGTCCACGGCGCGGGCATCGGCGGGCTGGACCCGGAGGCGTGCGCTCAGGCAGTCGCGGAAGGCGCGGTGCTGGGGAACTACCGATTCCTGAAGCACAAGGCGGCCGACGATGACCGGGCGGAACTCGATGTAGTGACCATCGTTGAGCACGATGCTTCGAGGGTTTCGGGGATGACGGCCGCCGCAGAGCGCGGTGTCATCGTCGCCGACGCAACGAACCTTACGCGTGACCTGGCGAACGAACCTTCGAACCACCTGACGCCCACGGACCTTGCGGCGCGAGCGAGCGCGTTGGCGGCGGAAACAGGCATGGAAGTCGAGGTGCTGGAGCGCGCCGACATGGAAGCGAAGGGGATGGGTTCGCTGCTTTCGGTGGCGAAGGGTAGCGCCCAGCCTCCGAAGCTGGTGCGGCTCGGATACCGTGGGCGTGGAGGAGACGGGTGGGACCTCGCGCTGGTCGGCAAGGGAATCACGTTCGATACGGGCGGCATCAGTATCAAGCCGGCGGCGAACATGGAAGCGATGAAGGCCGACATGACCGGAGCGGCATCGGTGATCGCGGCCATCGGTGCTATCGCACGGTTGAAGCCGAAGGTGAATGTGGTCGCGATCGCGCCGTGTACGGAGAACATGCCCGGCGGCAATGCGACCAAGCCTGGGGACGTGGTGACGGCGATGAACGGCCGGACAATCGAGGTGATTAACACCGACGCGGAGGGCCGGCTGGTGCTGGCCGACGCGCTTTGCTGGGCCAAGGAGCTGGGAGCGACGCACCTCATCGACGTCGCGACACTGACCGGCGCGGTAACGACGGCCCTCGGCGACGTGTGCTACGGACTGATGACCAACAACGACGAGTTCTGCACGAAGCTTGAGGCCGCGGCCACGGCGGCGGGAGAGAAGACATGGCGACTCCCGATGTTCAAGGAGTACGACGAGCTGATTAAGAGTGACGTGGCGGACTGCCGGAATGTCGGAGCTGGGAACCGTGGTGCGGGGACGATCGTGGGCGCGAAGTTCCTGGAGCCGTTCGTTGGGGATACGCCCTGGGTGCACCTGGATATTGCCGGCGTCGACAACATGTCAGCCGATAAGGGTTGGGTGAGCAAGGGGGCGAGTGGTTACAGCGTGCGGGCAATGATCAACCTGGCGCTTGCCATGGCGGGGTAGACTCTCGGGGCCAGATTGGGGGCGACGATGCCGCGCCAACCACTCACCGGGCCTCGGACGGAAGTCCTGACCGCACTTGCCGACGACATCCAAGAGCGGGCCCGGCCGGACCGCGTGCTCCGCGTGGCGATCGATGGGAAAGCGGCCGCCGGGAAAACGACGACAGCGAGCGAACTTGCGGGAATCTTCGCGGGTCGGCGCGTAGCCGTGGTCGGCGTCTCCATCGACCACTTCCACCGGCCGGGGCACAAGCACCGCTCGATCAATCA
>CALFYR010000478.1 GCA_937954195.1 uncultured Dehalococcoidia bacterium | reverse complement strand
AGCTCAACGGCCAGATGCAGGAGACCCTCAGCGTCAGCGGCGCGCTGCTGATGAAGACGTTCGGGCGGCAGGAAATGGAGCTCGAACGCTTCCAAGAGCGGGCGAAACAGATTCGCACCCTCAACATTCGCCGCGCGATGACGGGCCGCTTCTTCATGGCCGCCATGGGAGTTTTCAGCAGCATGGCGCCGGCGATCGTGTACTGGTACGGGGGCCACCGGGTCATTGGCGGCGACGCGTCGCTCGGCACCGTCGTTGCCATGGCGGGGCTGCTCACGCGCATGTACCAGCCGGTGAACCAGCTTCTTGCGGTGAACCTGACCGTCCTCAGCTCGCTCGCGCTTTTCGAGCGCATTTTTGATTACCTCGACCTCGAGCAGGAAATCGTCGACAAGCCGGGCGCCATCGAACTCAAGGACGTCCAGGGCCATGTCCGCTTCGACGACGTCCACTTCAGCTACCGCAAGGGTGGCGCCGAGGCGCTCTCCGGCGTTACGTTCGAAGTGCCACCCGGGAAGTTCGCCGCCCTCGTCGGGCATTCGGGCGCCGGCAAAACAACAACCGCCTACTTGCTGCCCCGGCTGTACGACGTCGACTCGGGCCAAATTACCGTGGATGGGCACGACATCCGTGATGTGACACTCGATTCGCTCACGGCGTCGATCGGCATGGTCAGCCAGGAGCCCTACCTCTTCCACGACACCATCCGGGCGAACCTTCGCTACGGTGCCCCTGATGCGACCGACGAGCAGATCGACGACGCCGCCCGTGCCGCCAACATCCACGACTTCATCATTAGCCTGCCCTACGGGTACGACACCATCGTTGGCGAACGTGGTTACCGCCTCTCAGGCGGCGAGAAGCAGCGCGTCTCCATCGCACGTGCGCTCCTGAAGGACCCGGCCATCCTTGTCCTCGACGAGGCCACTTCGAGCGTCGATACCATTACCGAGCGCGCCATCCAGGACGCGCTCGAACACCTGACGCGCGGGCGGACGGTGCTCGCCATCGCCCACCGGCTCTCGACCATCCTCCGCGCGGACATCATCGTCGTCCTCGACCACGGCAAGCTGGTCGAGGCCGGTACGCACGCCGATCTGATGGCCCACAACGGCGTTTACGCGGGCCTCTACCGCCAGCAGTTCGCGGACGTGGTCTCCGCGGGTGGGGCCTGACTAGAGGCGCTTCACCATGTCGACCACCAGCTCGTTGCCGCGGTCGTGCTGGTAGCGCGCGACCTCGGCATACCCGAGCCGCTCGTACAACGCGATGTTCCTGGCCAGAAGCACCCGCACGCTGATATGCGCTTCGGGCACGCCGCGCGTCCGCGCGAGATCGTGGATCGCCTCCATCATCGACGCCCCGATGCCTCGGCCCCGCGCCTCGGGCAGTACCGAGAGCCGCCCGATGTAGACGTAGCCTTCGCGCCACTCGTACCGCCCTGAGCCAATCGCTTGGTCGCCACGCCAGGCAAGCACGCCGCCGCCCAGCCCGAGCTTCGCGGCAACATCGCCCACGGTCTCATCAAAGGCGCTCGATGGGACGACCAGCACATCGCGGTACTCGCCGAACGCGGCCAGCATCAGCTCACGGACGAGCGCCGCAGCTTCTTGGCCAACAAACTCAATCCGTGCGTCCAACGGCTCGGATCGTACCGCGCCGACTAGCCGCCCGCCTCCGAGGTATCGACCTTCGTGGTCGAACGGCGGTCCTTGAACTTCGCCTTCAGGTAGTCGCGGTTCATCTTGGCAATGAAGTCGATGCTGATGCCCTTCGGGCAGGCAGCCTCGCATTCCGCGTAGTTGGTGCAGCTCCCGAAGTACTCCTCCATGGTGTCGACCATGGCGAGCGTGCGGCTCCAGCGTTCGGGCTGTCCCTGCGGCAGCAGGTTGAGATGCGCGATCTTCGCCGAGGTGAAGAGCTGCGCGGCGCCGTTCGGGCAGGCTGCCACACACGCGCCACAGCCAATGCACGCCGCCGCATCGAATGCCTGATCGGCCACGGGCTTCGGGATCAGGATCTCGTTCGCGTCCC
>CALFYR010000477.1 GCA_937954195.1 uncultured Dehalococcoidia bacterium | reverse complement strand
GACAATCGACACGGTCCAGCGGGCCGGGCAGTCACTGGGGCAACTCAGAGGAAAGTCCGGACTCCTTCGGGCAGGGTGCCAGGTAACGCCTGGGCGGCGCGAGCCGACGGAAAGTGCAACAGAAACATACCGCCCTGCCGTTCGCCGGTGGGGTAAGGGTGAAATGGTGCGGTAAGAGCGCACCGGCGTCCTGGCAACAGGGCGGCCGGGCAAACCCCACCCGGAGCAAGGCCAAATAGGGGAGGAGGGTGCCCGACCCGTTACGACTCCCGGGTTGGCTGCTAGAGCGCCGCAGCGATGCGGCGTCGAGACAGATGGCTGCCCGTCTCCGGCTTCCGGGGACGACAGAATCCGGCTTATAGGCCCGCTGGACCTTCCATTTCGCACGTATGATTCGGCCCCAACCAGGCAGGACGGGGAGGCATCTGATGGCTATTGAGGATATGAAGGTAGGCGCGACCGCCACGGGGTCGGTGGACTGCGCACCGGAGCATTTCGCCAGCAAGATCGTGGCCGGGACTCCGGATGTGTTCTCTACGCCCGCGTTGGGAGCGCTGGTCGAAAAGACCGCCGCCGAATGGATGGCGACGCATTTGCCGGGCGACCAGATGACTGTCGGCGCGCAGATCGTCATCAACCACACCGCCGCGACGCCCGAAGGCATGACCGTGAGCGCGGAGGTGAAACTCGTCGCCGTCGATGGCCGGCGTCTCGACTTCGAGTGGACAGCATCCGATGGCGTCGACCAGGTCGGGACAGGCACGCATCAGCGCTTCGTGGTCGACCGTGCGCGGTTCGAACAGCGCCTCGCGACGAAGAAGGGCTAGACGGCCTTCGCGGATTCCGCTTCGATGGCCGGCGCCGTCGTCCGCCCGACGACGAAGCGGCTCACGGCTGCCGCGCGACGCTCATCCGCGGTCGAAACCGAAGGCATGGGCTCGGCGACCTCTTCAAGGAGCTCTCCGACGATGCCCCACTCCCGTAGCAGGGCCGCGGCGACCACTGCCGGGTCCGGGCGGTACGTCCCCTCGCGTACCTGCTTCCGGAGTTCCACCACGCGGCGGGTCCGCTCATCGAAGGCCACGACAGCCTCCTGAATGTTGCTGCTCAGCGTCTGCGCGGTGTCTGCCATGTGGAGGTTCTCCTGAGGGGTTACACCTTAGGAAACGGCAGGTTGCCGGAAGGTCTTTAGGGCTTCTTACGGCGTTCTGTCAGTTTCTTCACACAAGCCACCGAGGGATTGCCCTGAGAGGCGCCCCAGAGCGTTGAAGCCGATTCTTTCGAATTGATAAACAACGAGCACTCCGGGCGCGAACCGGCCGCTCGTAAGGGTAGGATGCGGACCATGACCACAGAACCTGCCAG
>CALFYR010000476.1 GCA_937954195.1 uncultured Dehalococcoidia bacterium | reverse complement strand
AGTTCCGTCAGGTCGAAGACGCGGTGGGCGAGGCTGGAGACGTGTCGCCGGACGGTCGCCTCTGTAACGGCCAGCGCCGCGGCAATCTCGGCGTTGGTGTAGCCGAGGTCGAGGTGCGCCAGGTAGGTGGCGTCGGTTTCAGTCAGGAAGCGGACGTGCCGCTCCTCCAACAACCGCAAGAGTGTCCGTGGTTCCAGGTAGCCTTCCAACACCGCTCTCCCTCCTGTCCCGCAGAAAACGGGGGGTGTTGTGGGCACTATGCCGGAACCGGCGTGGGGCTCGCAAGAATTGTTATGCTTCTGTAACGATGGTTGACCGACTGACGGCGGCTGAACTGCTGGTGATACAGGGTGGGGGCAATGCACGGGGCAGCCACGCGATGCGGCTGGCGCTTATGGAGCTGGCCGCCCGCGGATTCCTGAGCACGCGGCGGGAGGGGAACTTCCTGCGGCGGAAGGTGTTCGTGCGGCGGATTTCCCGGGAGGAGCCGGAGCGGGGGTACCTGGCGGAGGTCCTGGCGGCCGCGGGGGGCGGGAGCGATGTCGCCATCCGGGAGCTGTTCGATCGGTTGCGAGAGCGTTTCGGCAGGACGTTTGAGCGGCTGGTGGCAGTGGAAATTCGGCCCGAGTTATCCGGGCGAGGGTTGCTGGAGGAGCGCCGAGAGAAGGCGCTCGGGCTCATCCCCGTGACGCGGACGCGGCTCACGGTGGCGGGGTCGGAGCAGCGCGAGGCGCTCCGGCGGCAGCTGGAGGAGGGGTCGCAGCTGCCGAAGCTGCTGAAGGTAGAGCCCCGGGATGCGGTGGCGCTGGCGGTGGCGCTTGGGCCGGCGGTGCTGCTTGTGCCGGAGATGCGGGGCAACTTCCAGGACCTTGCGACGGCGATGCGGGCATCGGGGGCTTCCAGCGCGACGGACCCGGGGTTCGTGTACTGGGGCGGGTTCGACTCCTCGGGGGACTTCGATAGCGACTTCGATTCGCTGGACCGTTCGTTTGACGCGTTCGATTCGGATGGCGGCGACGGGGGCGGTGATGGTGGAGGGGACGGCGGGGGCGACTAGCGCCGCGGCAGGTTGGCGGGACCTACGCTCACGAGTTCGGAGGGGAGATCGGCCCCGAATGGCACGAATTCTTCCCGGACCCAGCCGTCGCCGTCGCCGAACACGACGGTTGTCGTTCCGCGGGTAGGATCGATGAACCATGCCTCTCGGACGCCCGAGCGCCCATACGCCGCGAACTTCGCTTCGTTATCGAACTGCGCCGTGCCCGCAGAGAGGACTTCGACCGCGAGGTCCGGAGCGCCCCGGAGCCAACGCCCAACGATGTCGCGGCGGGCGGGTGTGACGTAGCCAGCGTCGGGCTGGACGACGGTGTCATCGCTGAGCCGACATTCGAATCCCTGGGCGATGGCGAATCCACCTTCGGTGGCTGCGAATTCGCGCAGTGCGGCATAAACGAGCTCCACCAGCTCGTGATGTTCGCGCGTTTGGAGCGGGCAGATGTAGAGGAGCCCATCGATCAGGTGTTGCGGCTGGGCGGATGGGGAAAGCGCGAAGTAGAGGTCGGCTGAAACGTCGCGCTGGATGACAACCGGCTCAGCATCTTCGGTGCCGGGGGGCGCGTAGCGGTTTCGGTCCATGGGCGAATTCTAGGGTTGCGGGGTGTTGGGAGCCCGCGCACGTCCGGGGGTGACGGGCCGGTCTATCATCTGCGGCGAAATGACACCGGACGCGGCGCGCGCCGAACTCGAATCCCGGTTGGCGGTGCGTAAACGGGGGCTGCTCGATATCGATGCGCCTTTGCACCATTTCGCGCTGATTACGTATGCGGTGCCGGTCGAGCGGCTGACACCGCACATCCCGATGGAGCGGTTCGAGATCCCGACGTTCGAGATAGATGGGGAGGAGCGGGCTTTGCTGAGCGTGGTGCCGTTCATCGACGCGGGGTTCCGGTTCCGGATGCTGCCGTTCGCGCGGTTCCACTTCGCGCAGACGAACTACCGGGTGTACGTGCGGGAGCGGGAGACGGGTGAGCATTGCGTGTGGTTTTTCGGGACGACGCTGGGCGGGTGGCCGGTCCACCTGGCGCGGTTGTTGTGGAAGATCCCGTGGCATCCGGCGAAGTACGCGTGGCGCTGCAATTATGACGAGGACGGCGGGCGGTATGGTTCGTTCGTGTACCGGGCGCGGTCGGCGTGGGGCGACGCGCGGGTGGAGTTGCGGGATACGGGTGAGGGCGTGGGATTGCTGGCCGGTTTCGATTCGTTGGAGGAGCAGAC
>CALFYR010000475.1 GCA_937954195.1 uncultured Dehalococcoidia bacterium | reverse complement strand
TCGTGCGCATCGAAGCGGAGATGAACACCACGTTCGCCGTCGCCATCCCGGTCGCGTTCCTCCTGGGCCTCTGCATCAGCGGGGTGCTCATCGCCGCCCGTGTCGCGCTCACGGAAACGGCGCCGCTCGGCCAGCAGGCGCGCGTGTTCGCGGTGCAGCTCACGCTCACGGAATCCCTCGTGGCGCTCCCGCTCCTGCTGCTTGGCGTCGGGACCACGTATGCCGGGGCGCGAATGACGCTGGCGGTGCTGGCCGCGGTTCTCGTGTTCGCCTTCGGCCTGCTCGAACTCGACCGTCTCCGCTCGCGGGGTGCTATCCGCCTGCCGCTTCCCATCCCGTCATCCGCTCACGCCCCGGAGGTCGCGGGAGGCAAGTAAGCCGCTTCCTCGAACCGCCGCGCCTCCTCCACGAAGGCCGCAAACAGAGCTCGGGCCTGCACGCTTTCGGCTGTCTCGACGGTCGCGGTCGCCATGTCCTCCGGGTGCCACTGGATCCCCAGCACGAACCGTTCGCCGGGCTGCTCGACCACCTCGATGACGCCATCCCGCGATCGCCCCACGACAGCCAACCCCGCGCCGAGCCTTGCCGGATCGAGCGCCTGGTGGTGGCGCGAATTCACGCCAATCTGCTCCGAACCAAGAATGACCGCAGCGCGGCACCCGGGTTCCATCGAGACCTGGTGGGCCGCGCCTTCCCGCGGCTGCTGGACGGAATGGTCGCACGCGCCCCGGATCGCCGACGGGATGTCCTGGATCAGCGCGCCGCCTGCCCACACATTCAGCACCTGCATGCCGCGGCAGATAGCCAACACCGGCATCCGCCGCCGTTCAGCGACCGTTAGCGCTTCGAACTCCATCGCGTCCCGCGGTTCCGAAACGCCGATGATGGAAGCGTGCCGCTCCTCGCCGTAGCGGGCCGGGTCCACATCGCCGCCACCGGTGAGCATCAATCCGCCACAGCCTTCGAGGGCCGCCGCAAGGTCGTAAGGATCCATCCCGGGCGAGAGGACGGCGGGGATAGCGCCGGCCCCTTCGATGGCGCGAAGGTAGGTCATGTTCAGCGAGGCGCGCTCGAACCCGCGGCTATCGGGCGTGTTCGCGGCAGTCACTGCGATGAACGGCCTCATGGCGCACATCCTAGCTCGCATCAGAGTAGTTCTGCCTGCTTCGCGCCCCCGCTACACTGGATGTGCCCTGAGACCACCCAACGGAGACCTCCGATGCAACTGTCCGATGCGCTCACCCAGGCCTACAACGACCAGATCCAGCTCGAATTCGAGTCCTCCTTCACGTATCTCCAGATGGGGGCCGACTTTGAACTTCGCAGCTTGCCGGGCATGGGGAAGTGGATGCGCCTCCAGTCGCAGGAGGAGTACCTCCACGCGATGAAATTCATCCAATTTGTGCTGGACCGTGGTGGCAAGCTCCAACTCAAGCCAATCGCCGCGCCCGCCGCGACACCGGAGGGCACCGTCGACGCCTTCGAAACCGCACTCCGACACGAGAAACGCGTAACGAAAGCCATCCACGACCTGTACGCCGCCGCCATGGACGAGAAAGACTTCGCCAGCCTGCCGCTCCTCCAGTGGTTCGTGAATGAACAGACCGAAGAAGAAGCCACCGTCTCGACTATCGTCGACCGCCTTCGCATGGTCGGTGAGGATCGCACGGGCCTGCTCTTCATGGACGCCGAACTCGGCTC
>CALFYR010000474.1 GCA_937954195.1 uncultured Dehalococcoidia bacterium | reverse complement strand
GGCCGCTGACCGTTTCGATATTGCTGCCGTATGCGGAGTAGTTGCGGTGAGGTCCGGTCGCGCCGTAGCCGGAGAGCGAGCACATGACGATGGCCGGGTTCACCTCGTTCAACGCCTGGTAGTCGAGTCCGAGGTTGGCCATCACACGGGCGGCGTTGTTCTCGAGGACGACATCCGCCTTTTTCACGAGGCGAAGGAACACCTCCTTGCCCTTCGGCTTCGAAAGGTCGAGCGCGATGCCACGCTTGTTGCGGTTGAGCTTGTTGAAGTAGCCGGCGCGGTGGAAGAAGTCCGGCCAGATGTCATCCACCGGGTAGATGAGCGCGCGGGTCGCCGGCTTCGTCTGCAGTTCGACCTTGATGACATTCGCGCCGAGGTCGCCAAAATGACGCCCGGCGATAGGCCCGGCCCAGTTGGCGGTGACTTCGACCATGGTGAGGCCGGCCAACGGACCTTGCGATTTTGGATTTTGGATTGGGGATGTTGGATTGGAGGCGTTCGCCCAGGCGAAGCCGGCGTCGAGCACGGTGGCGGTGTGTTCGCCCAGCTTTGGGGCGCGGCCCTGCACGTGTGCGGGAGTACCGGTGAGCTTGTACGGGAATCCGGGCGCCCTGTACGTTTCCCCACCGACTTCGACCTCGCCGAACCATTCCCTTGCCGCCAGCTGTTCGCTCTCAGCGACGTCGGCCATCGTGTTGATGGGCGACGCCGCGATGCGGAGTTCCTGGCAGGCGTTGAAGACCTCCTGCTTGGAGCGGGTGGAGCACCACTCTTCGAACGCGGCCAGCACCTCCGGGAATCGGCCCACCCAGTTGATCGGCATCTGGAGTTCCTCGTCCTCCAGCAGGTCGAACCGTTCCATGAGGATGAAGAGGTTCGGGTAGGGGGCGAGGTTGAACAGGTACACCCAGCCGTCGGCGCAGCGCGCGTAGAGGCTGCCGGTGCGCTTCTGCACCTGGCCCATGTGCGTCCACATCGTTGTCAGCCAGGCGTGGTCACTCATGCAGGCTTCCTGGTGCGAAACCTCGACCACCTGGCCGCCTCGGCCGCTGCGGGCGTTCCAGAGCCCGGAGAGCGCGCCGATGGCGGCATGGAGTCCGGCGTGGAATTCAGCCTGGAAGCCCGGGAGCGCGAGCGGTTCGCGCGCAGGGTCGCCGGCGAAGTAGAAGAAACCGCTCGTGGCCCACTCGGTGAAGGGAGTGGCCTGCCAGCGGGACTTGCCGCCATCCCGGCCGTACGGCGTGAGCGAGACGATGACTGCGTCCGGGTTCGCATTGCGGACCGCGAGTTCGAAGCTCGCGGCCTCCGGGCCATTGAGGCTGTGGATGACGACATCGGCGCGCTGTGCGAGGTCGGCGACGCCTGACGTTGCCGCCTCAGCGGCCACACCCAGTTTTCCGGCGTTCAGGTAGTTGAAGAACGCGCTCTCGTCGCCGTGGAACGGTGGTTCCTGCCGTGTGGTGTCGCCGCCGGGAGGTTCGACCTTGATGACCTGCGCGCCGAGGTCGGCGAGGAGCTTGCCGCAATACGGGCCGGCTATGCCTGTGGCGAGTTCGAGGACGACGACATCGGCGAGTGCGGGCATGCCGCGCATTCTGTCAGGGAGTCGAAAAAGGCGCGATGTCCTACCCGGCGACGTCGAGGCGGCGGTGCACGGGCATTTCGGCGGCGGGTACAACCTCAAGGGTGGCGCGGCCGGCAAGGAGCGGGCGCAGGCGAGCGGCTATCGCCTCGATCAGATCCGCGCCAGCCCGCGGGACGAGCACGATCTGGTCGTTGACCCACGCGAGGTGGTCGTAGCCCCGACAGAAGCGGCGAAGGAGCCACGCGACATCCCACGGCTCCACGCCGGACTCCGGGTGGCAGAGAATCGAGGCCCGCGGCGTTTCGGCCGGGAGCGACACGGCGAGGCAGCTCGCTGGATCCCACGATGGAGGCGGGCCGGCCCGGAGGACGGCCGCGAAGCACGCCGTGAGTTGCTGCGGCGTCACCGGAATGGTGGACCAGGCGGCAGCGCCGGATTCCAGCGCTGCAAGGAGTTCTCGGCGGGAGCGTGGCCCGGCGAGGACGACGACTGCCGGGGGCCGCTCCGCAGACTCGCGCCTTCCGTGGCGAACGGCCTCGACCACACGGATTCGCTCCCCCGAAGGAACGTCGGCCATCCCCATGGCCGCGCAGGTTTCGCGCACGACCGCGAGCGTCGCCGCATCGGCGATGTCGAACCCGACGGTGATGCCACGGAGGTTCGGGTGGGGCCAGTAGCCATACGGGCCGTCGATTTGCCGGTCGCCCCGGCCGCGGACCGTGTGCCCATCGGAAGCAAGGGAGGCGATCCACGCTTCACAGGCGTCGCAGGCGAACATCTCGAGCTTGCGGCCTTCCGGATCGATCCAGGCGACCTTCGCGGCCCTGCCGTATGGGAGTTCGAAGCAGATGTGGCACTGATCGTCGAACACGAGCCGCCGCGTGCCGCTCGCGGGCGAACCGAAGAGCGCGGGCGCCGGGCGCTCGCCCCGGGCGACGGCGACCAGGCCGCCGAGCCACTCCGCGCATTCGACGCAGAGGGGAATCGACCAGGACGGGCGCTGGCCGTCTGGCCGCCACTGACGGTACATGCGCCATGGCGTAACCGAGAGGGTCCAGGGCGCATGCACCGGGCGCGCACAGCAGGGGCAACCGACGTTGTCCATATCCGAGGATCATCGGGCGAGACCCTTATTCACTGAATGGATGGTGGGGTGGAGTTCGAGCGGAACTAACCCAGCTCGACCTGAGCAACGATGGCGAAATGGTCGCTGGGGTAGATGGTCGGGTCGTGCGGCGGGTGCGTGTTCGCCGCAAGGCGGGCAGAGAGCGCTCGCGCACGCCCGCTCAGCCAGATGTAGTCGAGGCAGTTGGGGTCGCCGTCGGTATCCATGGTTGGGGCCTGGATGCCGGATGGCCACGTCACGTCGGGTTCGGCGCCGTTGGCTTCGAAATAGGCGGAGCGGTAACCAGCCGCCTTCATATGCTCATATGCCGGTTCGAACGGGGGCGTGTTGAAGTCGCCAACGATGACCGTGGCATCGGCGGCGGGCGCATCGGCCATCCAGTCAGTGATGGCGCGAGCCTGTTCGAGGCGAACCTCGGGATCACCGGGAACGTGATGCAGGTGCGTGTTCACAAACCAGAGCATGAAGAGCTCCGGGAGAGCGACAAGCACGCGGTGTGCCGACCTTCCGCCCGAGAGCCGCAGTTCGTTGTGCGCCTGCGCGTGTCCACTCCCGACCAGGATGGCGTTTCCGAAGTTCGTGTACTTCTCGTGGCGGGAAGCGAACGCCATGTAGTGGCGTTCGGGCAGGTGACCGGAGAGAAAATCGTCCTGCCGGGGCTCGCTGAACATCACTTCCTGGAGGCCGACGATGTCGGGCGCCATCTCGGCGAACGCGGCGCCGAGCAGGGGCTTTCGCTCTTCGTAGCGGTCGGTGATGTTGCGGATGTTGAACGTCGCGAGTCGGAGATCCACGTCAGCCTCCGTGCGCGGATTCGGCAGGTGAGGGCGAGACACCGGCAGCCTGGAGCGACTGGACGATTCGCTGGCCCGTCTCGGGCGGTGGGTCCATTTCGTAGGTCATGATGGCCACGCCATCGATGTACGGAGCGCGGACCAGTTCGCGGATCGTGGCTGTGAAGGAGCCCCAGGCGGCTTCCTCATCGCCGGTGGCGAGGACCTGCTTGAGTTCCGACGGAAGCGCAATGCCGATGCGGACTTCGACGCGTTCGGCGGCTTCGAGGGTGAGCAATGGCATTGCCATAGCGACGATGCGCGTCTCGGGAGCTTCCCGCTCCACAGCCCGAGCGAACGGTTCGAGTGCATCGAGGCCGAACACGGGCTGCGTCTGGATGTAGCTGGCGCCGGCCGCGAGCTTGGGCATGAGGTTCTTCAGCGCGGCTGCGTGGTCCTTCGCGTACTGGTTGAGCGTCGCGCCCACGATCGCGCCGGGCACGTATTCGCAGGCATTCGAAACCACTTCTTTGATGCTTGGCGTATCCGGACCACTCTCGGCTGAATGATCGCCGAGGATGCAGAGGATCTGCTGGATGCCGCCCTCCCGGGCCCGTTCGAGGTCCGCCCGGATGGCCGCGCGAGTGCTGCCGCGCGTCACCACGTGCCAGGCGGGTTCGAGGCCGGCAGCTCGCAGTTCGAGGGATGCATCGAGGCTGGACTGGCGTCCGGGACGCTGGATGACGTTAACGGCCTGGGCGGCCTGGCCGAGAAGCGTGGCGCGCCGGAGCAGCACCTTCGTGAGCACCTTCTGGGGAGGTGTGATTTCGAGGGCGACGGCGAAGTCACGGTTCTTGAGACGGGCGGCGAAGGCCATTCCTGATAGATTCGGATGCGAATGGGCGTGGCGTCCAGTGGGGACGATTCGGCTAGCGTCGCCGAATCAGCTGATCGTACTCGGCGTGCGTGCCGATCCAGAACCAAACCAGATCATCGCCCTTGCGCCATGCCAAGGCCCGATGGTGGTTCCCGATACGTACGGACCAAACGCCATCCCGGGCGTTCACCTGTTTGAATTGGAGTCCGGGGTGGAACGGATCGGTTGCGAAAATCGCGTAGGAATTCAGCGCCAGCTGACGAACCGTCTGTGGGAGCCGCGAATACGATTCCCTGAAGCCTTTTGCCCGGCGGCTTCTCACCGAAGCGTTTCGGGAGTCAGTTCGTCAGTCAGGCCCGCTTCGTATTCCGCTTTCGCTTCGGCGGCCATCTCCGACAGGAGATCCTGGCTTTTCGCGAAGAGCTCGTCCCAGCGCCGCTCAGATTCAATGTCGTCGAGAATCATTCGCGCAAGGCGATCCTGCTCCGCGTCATCGAGTTCTTGGAGCCTCTCCCATGCCTCTGCTGCAAGCTTCGTCATCGCCTTGAGTTTATCACGCAATCCGAACGCCCAGCCCGCGTCGGCTGAATCTGAGACAATGACTGAATGCCCCAGACGAACGACCGCGCGACGATCGAACCGGTCATCCAGCTCCTAACGCACGACGTTGAGCGTGGCGGCTGGCGCCGCGCAACCATCACGCCGGTGCGTGGCACCGCTCCCTACCAGCGCGTCACCGCTATCCCGGTTCGAACAGAGCGGCGCGGACCCGCGATCAAACTCATCACGCGCGATGACAAGCGCGAAACGACGGCGATGGTTTCGCTGGAGGAATGGCCGGCGCGGTTGGAGCTGCTGCTTGGGGGTAGCGCACTGAACCTGGATGTGATCGCACGGGACGCGGAGTGGCACGCGAGGCTCACTCGCGGCGGCCGCTGGCTGCTCTCGAAGGGCCGGCTGTCGGTTGCCCGGGACGAGTCGGACGAGGACGAGGAACCCGAACTCGTGGCGCACGACCGAAAACGCTCGCATCCGCTCGACCCGGATGACGCCGAGGTCCAGGCGCTGTTTATTGAGACCGGGCTGTTCGGGAAGAAGGGCAGGTTGCTCGGCGAGACCGCCGACAAGTACCGGCAGGTACAGCACTACCTGGAGCTGCTACGGCCGCTCACGGTCTGGCAATCCGAAGGAGCGATACGCGTGGTGGATGCGGGGTGCGGCAAGGCATACCTGAGCCTGGCCCTCTACTTGTGGGCGAAGCAGCAGGGCAAGCACCTCGAACTCACCGGCGTGGACGCGAATGCTGAAATCGTCGAACCCGTGGCGGAGAGCGCGAAACGCCTTGGGTACGACCGCGCGCGGTTCGAGACGCGCTCGATCGCAGAGTTCACGGAGAGTCGGAAGCAGCCGGTGGACCTGCTGGTGAGCCTGCATGCCTGTGACACCGCGACGGACGAGGCGCTTGCCGCCGGCGTTCGGCTGGGAGCGAAGGCCATTGTGCTCGTGCCCTGCTGTCACCATGAACTCACTGAGCAGGTCGAACGAGCGCGAAAAGCAAACCAACTCCCGGCGGAGGCGACGTGGGGTTCCGCCCTGGGCCCTGGGCTCCTGCGACACCGCCTGGCGGACGTCGTCACCGATTCGCTGCGAGGCGCGGCGTTGGAGGCACTGGGGTACCGCGTGGACATCGCCGAGTTCGTCTCGCCTGAGGTTACCGCCCGGAACCTGATGATCCGCGCGCAGAAGCGCTCATCGGGGCCCGGCGCGGAACGGGCCGCCCGGACGGCGTACCGGCAGTACCGTTCGCTGGCGCTCGAGTGGTCCGTCGCCCCATCGATGGAGCGGTTGCTGGGTCAGCATTGGCCACCGCCATTCGCGGATGAGGTGGAAGCTGAGCTGCTGGCGGAGTTCGAGGAGGCTCAAGAGGAGTAACCTACCTTCGTGGCTGTGTTCGATTCGGTGGTTGGTCTCGTGGGTAGCACTCCGTTGGTCGAGTTGCGCTCGCTTTCGCCGAAGCCGGAGGTGCGGATTTTCGCGAAGCTGGAAGCCCAGAACCCGACCGGCAGCATCAAAGACCGGATCGTCTTGCGTATCCTCGAAGCGGCGCGGCGCTCAGGTGAACTCGAACCGGGACAGCGGATCGTCGAAGCTTCGACCGGGAACACGGGTGTGGCGCTGGCGCTGTTCGGGCGGCTGCTGGGGCACCCCGTTGACGTATGCGTACCGGAGTCGGTCTACCCCGAGATTGAGCAGCTCCTCCACGTGTATGGCGCGCGTGTGCACCGCGTCGCCCGGCAGGCCGGAATCAAGACAGCGCGCGAAGTCGCGAAGGTGGTTGCCGAGCAGGAAGGCGCGTTCTACCTGGGGCAGTTCGATAGCCCGGAGAACGTGCGCGCCCACTACGAATGGACCGCTGGCGAGATCCTCGCCGACCTGCGGGATGTCGGCCCGGTGGATGTGTTCGTTGCAGGAATGGGCACTGGCGGGACGATCTCCGGGGTGGGGCGGCGGCTGAAGGAAGCGCATGCCGGGTGCCACGTACTGGGAGTCGAGCCAAGGTTGGGTGTGCACGTGCAGGGGTTGAAGTCGCTGGACGACGGGTTCATCCCGCCGGTGCTCGACGAAGACGTGCTCGATGGGAAGATCATCGTTGGGAACCGGCACGCGTTTTCGCACGCGCGGAGGGCGATGCTGGCGGAGGGGATCTTCGGGGGCATCAGCAGCGGGGCGGTGCTCCATGCTGCCGTACGGGCCGCGGGACGGATCGAGCGCGGGAACGTCGTCGCCATCTTCGCGGATGGGGGATGGAAGTACCTGGGCACGGACCTGTGGCAGTCGGAGGGAGACGACGAGCC
>CALFYR010000473.1 GCA_937954195.1 uncultured Dehalococcoidia bacterium | reverse complement strand
CCGAGCACGGGCCGAACGTCATCGAGACGGAAGAGCTCTCTTCCTGGGCGGCCGTACTGATTCGGCAGTTCCGCTCGCCCGTGATCTACATCCTCCTGATCTGCGCGGTGATCACGGTCGGACTCGGTGAGTACATCGACGCCGCGGTCATCACCTTCGTCGTGGCGCTCAACGCGGGGCTTGGCTACTTCCAGGAACGCCGCGCGGAGGAATCGGTGCGGGCCCTGATGCAGCTGGTCTCGCCGCGGGCGCACATCGTTCGCGATGGGAGCGAGCAGGAAGTACCAAGCGCGCGGCTGGTACCCGGCGATCTGGTGATCCTGGAGAGTGGTGTGCGGGTCCCAGCCGACCTTCGCCTGGTTTCGACCAACAATCTGCAGATCGATGAATCGATGCTGACGGGCGAGTCACTGCCAGCAGGCAAACGCCCGGACACACTCGAAGGCGACAGCCTGCCACTGGGCGATCGCCGGAACATGGCGTACGCCGGAAGCACCGTAACGGTCGGACGGGCGCGCGGATTCGTCGTTGCGACCGGGATGAAGACCGAACTCGGGAAGATCGCGGGCCACATGCGAGCGGAGCCAACGATCGAGACACCGATGCAGCAGCGGATGGCGCAGTTCGCCCGGATCATCGGGATCGTGGTTGCGGTGGCGGCCATCGCGGCTTTCGGCCTGGGTGTTGCCCTTGGCGAAGAGCCGCGGGAGATGTTCGTCGTCGCCGTCGCGCTCGCCGTGGCCGCGATACCGGAGGGGTTGCCCATCGCGTTCACGGTGACGCTGGCGCTGGGCGTGCGCCGAATGGCAGCCAGGAACGCCATCGTGCGGCGGCTCCCCGCCGTTGAAACGCTGGGGAGCACGACCGTCATCGGGACCGACAAGACGGGAACGCTGACCGAAAACCGGATGACGGTCCGCGACATCTGGGCCGGCGAGCGGTTGTACCGCTTTGGCGAACACGGGCTCGCGCCGGTCGATGGGCAGGCAGACGCCTCGCCGCTGGCGGAACACCGGCCGCTCTACCTGGCACTTATCACCGGGGTGCTGACGAACGAGGCGGAGCTTCATCGTTCGGCGGACGACGTTGAGGGCCACGGAGACCCGACCGAGACGGCCTTGCTCTTCGCGGCGCTGCGCGCGGGCATCGAACCTTCGGACCTGCGTGCCGCACACGACGTTCTGCGGGAGATGCCGTTCGAATCGCAGCAGCGCTTCTCGGCGAGCCAGCGCAGGCACGACGGTCGAATCCGGACGTACTTCAAAGGCGCTCCCGAGCGAATCCTGGAGATGAGCACGGCGCTCCTTGATGACGATGGACCGCGCGAACTCCCGCGAGAGGAGATTGAGGGTGCCGCCGCGGATATGGCGAGCCGCGGACTGCGAGTACTCGGTCTCGCCTACCGCGACGACGAGCATGAGGCAGAGGTGGTCACCCACGGCCTCACGTTCGTGGGGCTTGCGGGACTGCTGGATCCTCCCCGCCGGGGGGTGTTGGAGGCGATCGATGGATGCCGCACGGCGGGCATCCGGGTCGTGATGATCACCGGGGACCACGCGGCGACAGCGTTGGCCATCGGACGCGAACTTCGGATCGCCGACGAGGACGACGACGTGCTTTCCGGCGCCGAAATCGGGGAGATGCCAGAGCGAGACCTCGACCGGGCGCTCGAGCATGCGACGGTCATCGCGCGCGCGGCGCCGGAGCATAAGCTCCGGGTGGTGCAGGCCCTTCGGCGACAGGGCGAAGTCGTGGCGGTGACGGGCGACGGGGTCAACGATGCTCCGGCGCTGCGGGCTGCGGACATCGGCGTGGCAATGGGCAAAGGCGGGACCGATGTGGCGCGTGAGGCCGCCGATATGGTGCTGGCCGACGACAACTTCGTGAGCATCTACGCGGCCGTCGAGGAAGGCAGGGTGACCTTCGAGAACATCCGGAAGGTGACCTTCTTCCTGATTTCCACGGGAGCCGCGGCGATCGTGGCGATCATGGGCGCGGTGCTGCTTGGTTGGCCGATCCCGATGGTAGCGGCGCAACTGTTGTGGCTGAACCTCGTCACCAATGGATTGCAGGACATCGCGCTCGCCTTCGAACCTGGCGAAAAGGGGCTCGTCAAACGAAACCCACGGGGCCGCAGTGAAGGCGTCCTTTCGAACTTGCTGTGGGAACGGACGGTCCTATCCGGGCTGGTGATGGGAATCGGGACCTTGCTGGTGTTCCGCTGGGAGCTGGACCGGACGGACTCGCTGATGGCGGCGCAGACGGCAGCGCTGACGACAATGGTGCTTTTCCAGGTGTTCCACGTGGGGAATTCGCGGTCGACTCGGCTGTCCGCGTTCCGGAAGAATCCGGCGTCCAACCCATTCCTGTTTATCGCGACCATCGCGGCGGTAGGGGTGCATGTGGCAGCCCTCTACCTTGCGCCGACGCAGTACATCCTCCGGGTGGAACCGCTCGAACTTCGGGTCTGGGGGACGATGATTGCGGTTGCGGCGAGCATCATCGTGGTGCTGGAGGTTCACAAGCTGGTCCGGCGGGAGCGGGTTGATAGAGACCGCCCCGCCGGTCCGGACTTAGCAGGTGACGCAAGGTTCCCCGCTGCCGGCGCCCGCCGGAGCATCGGAGACGGCCCTCGGGCGGGAGAACCACCCTCGCGCCTTCGAAAGCAGGCCTACCTCGCGGCGGGCGCGGGGTTCGTAGGCAAGGCCACTGCGCTGGGCAGCGTTCAGGCGTTCGTGGCGGCGCGCCACCTCGGCCTTCGCGGTTTCGTAGTTGATGTGGAACATGACGACCTTCCTCTTCTGCTGTCGGTGAGCCGCTAGGCGGCGCGGGCCTGGGGCGATTCGCCGAGGACGAGCCGGATGAGCTTTCCGCGGGGCCGCGGTTCAGTGAGGCGCCGGGCCTCGGAGCTCCGGTTGGCGTGTGCGATCGAGCGATCCATTTCGATCTGGCGGGCGCGTGCGTAGGCGTGGAGGTCGTACATGGTGGTTGTTCCTTCGGTTCCGGTGCATCCACCGGGTGATGTAATCAGAATGAGCCCTCGCCACCGAGGGTTCGTTAATACAACTCACAGAATCCGAAGGTCGTTCGAGAAGTCCATCACAGACGGTCGGCCGTTGTGTGAAGCACGCTTCACATAGTGGTTTTGAGGAAAGGCGGGTGGTACAACATCGCCCGAGGGAGCAAACGTGGCTGAGAACGAATCGAACGACATTTACATCAAAGACTTGCCGCTCCTGGCGCGGCTTCCGGACGAGGACTTGAAAGCGCTGGCTGCGCGCGGGCGCGTGCGGCGGTTCGCGGCCGGCTCAACGATCTTCAATGAGGGCGATGCCGGCGATGCGCTCTATGTCGTTGTGGAGGGCAGGGTTCGCATGAGCCGGCTTTCCGGCGGGGGCAGCGAAGCAACATTGGCGTTGATGGGCCCCGGTGACTGTTTCGGAGACCTCGCGCTCTTCGATGGCCGGCCGCGTTCGGCGACGGCGACCGCAACATCCACGACCCGGACGTTCGTGGTCTCACGCGATGACTTCACGAGCTGGGTGAAAGAACGGCCTGCCGCATCGCTGGCTCTCCTGGAAACGCTTTCGCTGCGCATTCGGCGGACCAACGAAACCGTCACCGACCTGGTGTTCCTGGACCTGCCGCATCGCCTGGCGAAGCACCTGCTGACGCTCTCGGCGAGCCTTTCCGATGGTGATACGCGGAAGAAGCCGCGACTCCAGATTACACAGGGCGAACTTGCATCAATGCTCGGTGTAAGCCGGGAGAGCGTGAACAAGCAGCTGAACCAGTTCGCACGGGATGGCTGGATCACGCTTTCGCGCGGCGCCGTGACCATCGACGATTCCGAGGCGCTCCGGACCTTCGCCTGAGCGAGTGAGGTTAGAGGTTGAATCCCGACCGGGGCTGTTCGCCGTGGCGATTCGGCCCGACGTTGCCGGGGTGCGCTACCAGCCACACGAGCACGGCCAGGTTCACGAACGGAATCAGCGTGAGCGCGGCAAACCAGCCGCTGAAGCCGAAGTCGTGGAAGCGCTTCGCTGCGTTCGCGAGTTGTGGCCAGACAAACGCCAGGCTGCCGATGGTCCCGAAGATGCCGAGCCCGGCTTCTTCGTTGTAGGTGCCCGCGGCCAGGTCGACGATGGTGAGAGCCAGGACGATTCCGACCGCGATGCCGATGATGCCGGCCATGGTCGCCCGATTGATCCGGCCATTCGGCGACATGAGGCGTTCGAACGAGAACCCGGTCGAAGCGGCACGGGTCACCGGAGATGTCGTTTCGTGGGCCATGGCCGGAGGGGAGCTATAGGCGGGAGGGGTTGTTTCAGGTGGAGGGGGTGCATCCGGGGGCATCACCGGGTCGCCGATCCACTTTTCGCCGTCCCAGTAGCGCACGGTGCCTTCGGGGTCGCCTTTGCCGTGGTACCAGCCGGGCCGCGCTTCAGTCATGTGTTGCCCCTCCTGTATCCCGCGACCGTCACGATACGTGCGGTGTGTCGTGGCGGGAAGTAGCTGGCCCATATCCCTCGAGCCCCGCATCCAGTTCCCAGCGGGTAGAATCCGGCCATCACACGACCGGAGCGTCCTCTTGAAGTTTTCCATCTGGCCCGGGCCGAACAACCCGTACAGCGACACACTCGACATCGCCCAGCACGCGGAGGCTACCGGCTGGTACGGCGTCTGGTACGCAGACCACTTCATGCCGAACGCGGAAGACACAAGCGGGCCCACAAGCGAGTGCTGGACAACGCTGGCG
Source organism: uncultured Dehalococcoidia bacterium (assembly GCA_937954195.1). Classification (GTDB taxonomy): domain Bacteria; phylum Chloroflexota; class Dehalococcoidia; order Tepidiformales; family Tepidiformaceae; genus Amarobacter. The sequence continues at coordinate 977 of CALFYR010000473.1, read as the reverse complement.
GCGCTGGGGCAGGCGACCTCGCGCGTGCGGATTGGCGCGCTGGTGAGCGGGAACACGTACCGGCACCCGGCGGTGCTGGCGAAGATGGCCGCCAACGTGGACAACATCAGCGGCGGGCGATGCGTGCTCGGACTCGGCGCGGGCTGGCAGGAGAACGAGCACAAGGCGTACGGCATCGAGTTCTCCACGCTCGGCGGGCGCATGGCCCGGTTCGAAGAAGCATGCCAGGTGGTGACCGGGCTGTTTTCGAACGAGAAGACCGACCTCCAGGGCAAGTACTACCAGTTGACCGACGCCCCGCTCGCGCCGAAGCCCGTGCAATCGCCGATGCCGCTGCTCATTGGGGGCGGCGGGGAACAGAAGACGTTGAAGATAGCGGCGAAGTACGCGAACGAGTGGAACGTTTGGGGCACCCCTGAGGTGCTCGCGCACAAAGGAGCGATCCTGAACCGGTATTGCGAAGAGATCGGGCGAGACCCGAAGACGATCAAGCACTCGACCCAGGGGATGCTCGTCCAGACGGAGGACGCGAGCGTGGTCGAGCGCATGCGGGCGGGCGGCCGGCCGATCATTGGCGGCACGGCGGCGGACATCCGCGGGATTGTCGAGCGCTACATCGAGGCGGGCGTGGATGAAGTGATCATCCCGGACTTCAACCTCGGGAGGTCGGTTGCCGATAAGAAGGCGCAGATGGACAAGTTCAACGAAACGGTGATGTCGCACTTCAAGGGTTAGGCGGCCAACGGCGACTACGGCGCCACGGCCGTCCACTCCACCGGGACGGTGGCGTGGGCCGGCCGGCCCGTCCCATCGGCGGCGAATGCCTGGCCCCCAGCTTCCGCGGCCAGGGCCGCATCCCACGTGACCGGCGAGAGAGGGAACTTTCGCCGCCAGACCCAGGTGTTGTGGGGGGCATCGGGGAGCCGCGTCAGGCATTGATACGGCCAGCGTGCTCCCGAACGAGCGACTTCGGCGCC
>CALFYR010000472.1 GCA_937954195.1 uncultured Dehalococcoidia bacterium | reverse complement strand
AGGTGCTTCGGGAACTCCACCTCGTGGATGATGCGGTCCAGCGTGCAGCCCGTGTTCATCAGCGCCAGGACCTGTGCCTCGATGGTGTCGAGCAGTTCGGCCGAATCCAGGAGCGCCTGTTTCACGCGGTCGGTGCCGAAGATAGGGAGGCCATGCCCGGAGAGCATGATTTCGGCGCCGAGAGCGGCCATTTCCCGGAGAGCCGCGGCCCACTCGCCGGAGTAGCGTTGCACCTTCTGCGGGTTGCCCGCGTTCGGCACCGCGTAAATGAACAGGTCGCCCGGCGCGAGGAGCTTTCGGGATGGCACCCACGTCCAGGTCGCGTCTTCGGTTTCGCCGCGTGCGTGGTGCAGTTCGAACACCACGCCGCCGACGCTTAACGTCATGCGGTCGGTGTAGGTGACATCGGGGTAGCGGTAGTGCTCCTGCCACTGGAACTGCGGCGCATCGATGGCGAACTGGCGGCGGTTGATGGCGGTGTTCCATCCCCGCGTACGCTTGTAGCGGTCGAAGTGCCAGTTGAGCGCCTCGTGGCCGTAGGCCAGAGGCCGCGTCCAGCCCTTTTCCTGCGCCTCCTGCTCGAACGGGCCCAACCCGAAGATGTGGTCCACGTGGTGGTGCGAGAACACGGCCGCGCGTAGCGGCGCATTCGGCCGCCAGGCGCGCACCTGCTCGTGGAGCGCGCGGGTATCGTTCACGGCCCCGGTATCGAGCATGACGAGGCCATCGCCCGTATCGAGCGTGTTCGCCGAGGCAAGTCCCTTGTAATAGAGGAGGCCATCGGCGATCTCCTGGGCCTCCCGGTTGCCCCACGCCACGGGGTGGATCTCCTGGGTGGAAACCTCACCGGTCCAGAGTTTTTCGGCGAGTTCGCGGATATCAGGCATGGGGCGGCTCTCCTTGGAGGAAGGCTGGTGCATAGGCTGCCAGCATCTCGGGAATTGACGGTCGTGTAGTTTCGGCCCAAGTGCGTGCGAGCCGGTGCCGGATGATAGCCCATCAGAGCCTGTAGAGCCGGTCGATGACCTCCCGGGCAACCCAGTACTGACGGCCACTTACTCGCGGGCCCGGCACAAGCATGCCGATACCAGCAAGAACGTCGATCGCGGCCTTCGATGTCGGCGCTGATGTTCCCGTCGCCTTCATGACGTCCGGCACGGACACGTAGACGCGATCAAGTGCGAACTCAACGGCCAAAGCTGGGGTGGTTGAGCGGGTTTGCGCGCGCGCAAGCTGCCGGTACCGATGCGCGAGTTGGTGTACATCCTCAAGTCGTCGTATCGAGTCCCGTGCTTCCGAGATGACGCCGTCGAGAAAGAACTCAATCCACGGCTGCCAGGCGCCGCGCTTGCTCACCTGGTTCAACAACTCGATGTACATCTCACGGTGAGCGGCGAAGAACGCGCCGAGATACAAAATCGGTTTCGTCAGGATCCCAACGGACATGAGTTGCAGCGCGATCAATGCTCGGCCAAGCCGACCGTTGCCATCCTCGAACGGATGGATAGCCTCAAATTGGTAATGGACGAGCGCCGCGTCGATGAGCGGGCCGAAGCTGGGACCTCTCCCAATGAAGTCGAACATGGCGTCGATTGCCGGCTCCACAAGAGCCGGCGGGGGCGGGACGAAGCGGGCGTCAGTCAGCGGCTCGCCGGGGTTTCCGATGAACACCTGAACCTTGCGAAACTCCCCCGGATTCCGGCGGGCGCCGCGGCCATGACGCATCAGCTCACCGTGGATGTCTCGCAGGAGGGCAGGGGAGAGGGGCCGGCCCTGCTCCAGCCAATACTGACCGAGACTGATCGCATCGCTCGTGCGCAGAACCTCCGTCGTTTCCGGGCTCGGATCGGCATCTTCGGCAAGCACTTCGCCGAGCAGCACATCTTCCACCTGCGTGTAGGTGCCTTCGATGACATTGCTGAGGACAGCCTCGCGACGTCGAAGTGGATTCACGAGCAATGACGTTTCAATCCTCCGTGCCTCGCCGACCAACTCGCCGATAGCCCCCCGCGCGTCGCCATCCCGGAGCGTAATTTCCCGTGTGAGTTCCAACGCGGATGGGGGGAGTGGCGGCGGAACGAACGCCCACCCCCGTTCCAGTTGAAGGAGGTGCGGAACTTGCTCGGCTGTGAAGTCGTCGGGCCGCATTGGCATTGATCCTATCATGAATTAAAGGAAACGGCCGAAACCTTTAAGGATTTGCGGGCCTTGCAGGAATTCTTGCAATGGCTAAGCAAAGTTCGCAATTCCGAGCGCCCTGGATGCCCAGGGGCCGATGAAAGGAAACGGCCAAAACCTTTAACGCACCCCTGCCTACCGAAGGATTTCCTTCAATGGATAACCTGGCTGAGCAATTACCCGGGCCGCGTACCCACCGGGCCGCCGACCCGTCCGCGCCCCTTGACCCGCCTGCTACAGTGCTCCCATGACCGGCAGAGCGGCCTCGCCGACCCACTACCACCTCCGCCTGCGCATCCCCGGATGGTTGCTGGCAGTAGCGCTTCTGCTCCCCGCGCTCTTCCTCGGCTGGAAATTCGCCGCCGACCAGTTCGACCGGGCTGAGCCGAGCCACGCGCCGCCCGTACGCGTGACCGTCCTCGAACGCAGTTTCGAGGCGGGCCGCATCGCCAGCCTCAGGCTCCTCATCGAAACCAACGAACCACTCGATCCGTTCGATTTGAGATACAGCGTCACCATTCAGCACGGCGATGGCACGCTCCAAACCCTCCCGGCATCCGCCACGCTGCTCCGGCCAGGCGATTGGGAGGGTCACAGCGCCGTTGTGGAGGTGAGTCGCGAGATTCCTGAAGGGGCCCGGTTCGAAAACCTCAGCATCGAGGGCTCCAACTGGGGATCCGGGGTAGGTCGTGGTGAGGAGTTGTATGAACCCCGCCTCGTGCCGGACCCGGAGAAGGCCGGTGCTTCGCAATGACCGTTCAGCGTTCTTCGTTGCCCCGGATCCCCGGCGTGTCCATCGACATCGAATTCCCCCGATGGATCGGAGCGGCTTTTTCCGTCGGCGTGGCGCTGTTCGTCGTCGTCGTCCTCGCCGTCGGTTCGCTCGTCTCCAGGAGCGGTGACGACTCGGCCTGGGGTGCTGCGATCTCCAGCGACCTGACGCTGATCTCCGAGAACGACATCGCCTTCATGATGACCGTCTCCGCAGCGAGCGAGGACTGGGGGCCCACTGATGGATGGAGCGTCGCGCTTCGCAACGGCCGGGTCCTCCCTGCAATCAGCGAGGTGGTCTTCGCCGACGACGACAGCACGCAGGTGCGCGTCACCATCCCGCTCGATGGATCGTTCGCGCTCGCTGACCTCGTGGCCATCCGCTGGGACCCGAACGGCCAGCTCGGCACGCACTTTCCCGTCGCTCATCTCGAATTATCGAACTAGGCTCTCTCCCTCTCTCCCGCTCTCCCTCTACACCCCCGCCAGGAACCCATCCACCGCCGCGTTGTATTCCTTCGCCGCCTCGTAATACACGTTGTGCGGCGCCCCGGCGATGACCTCGTACTTCGAATGCGGCACCAGCCGGTGCAGGTTCTCCGCCCAGGGCACCAACCGGTCCAGCCCGCCAATCACCACCAGCATCGGCGAGGTCACGTTGACGATGCCCTTCGCCAGCTCCGCCGGGTCGCCCAGCAGCCCGCGCGTCGCCTTGCGCGGGTGGCGTAGCGCTTCCAGCCGCGTGGCGGTCGAGCGGATGCGCAGGTAGCGCTCGTACATGCG
>CALFYR010000471.1 GCA_937954195.1 uncultured Dehalococcoidia bacterium | reverse complement strand
TCCCCACCACCTCTTCGTCTGCGGCATGGAGTCGAAAGGCTACGTCGTCGGCGCCAAACTCCCGCCCAGCGGCCTCTTCCTCCACCGGCCGCCCGGCTTCCACCAACTCGGCTTCAATCACCCCGCCATCAATGCCGCCACCTTCCACCCGCAAAATCCCCGTATCCTCTACCTCGCCGCCGGCAATGGCTGCATCCGCTCCGCCGATTCCGGCATGACTTGGCGCATCCTCACCAGTTGGCAAATGACCGAAGTCCAGGACGTCGCACTCGACTCCCGCAACCCCACCCAAATCCTCATCGCTCTCCCCGACGGCATCGGCTTCAGCGATGACGACGGACGCACCTGGACCCATCGCGACAACGGCATCGCCCGCAAGTTCGTGCAATCCGTTGCCGCCTATCGCACCCGCGCACGCCGCTTCCTCGCCGGCGCCGAACAAGGCATCTTCCTCACCGAAGATAGCGGCCAGCATTGGATTCCCGCCGGCGCGCCCGGCTCCATGATCACCCACATCGAGCAATCCCCCGCAAAGCCCAGCCTCTGGATGGCCACCGCCGAGCGCGGCGGTCTCTTCCTTTCCACCGACAACGCCCGCTCATTCACCGTTGTCCCCGGCATCCCCCAAAACCACGCCCTCTACAACGTCTCCCTCCATCCCGCGAACCCGAACCTCGCCGCCGTCTGCGGCTGGCATCTCGGCATAAGCATCACGCAGGACGGCGGAAAAACCTGGCTCCACCGCACCACAGGCCTGCCATCGGAAAAAATCTGGCGCGTCGCCTTCGATCCTTCCCACACCGCACGCCTCTGGGCCAGCGTTCACGAAGAAGCCGTCTTCTACTCCGATGACCTCGGCATCACCTGGACACGTGCCGGCCTCAACGGCTCCATCGTCCGAGACTTCGTCTTCGTTCCGGAGGCCCGCCAATGACCGCCCTCCTGCTGCTCCTCCTCTCCGCCCCCGCCGCCGCACAAGACTTCGATGCCCGCGTCCGCCGCATCATCGAAACCAATGCCCAAGGCAACACCGGTTATCAGCACATCGCAGCGCGGCTCTGGCTCCGCCAACAACCCGAATGGGCCTCGCAAAAACTCATCGAACTGCTCAAACAACCGCAGGGCGACATGTTCTGGATGTTCCCCGTCACCGCCGCCGCCTACCTCGATCGCGGCCAACTCACGCCAGAAGCCCGCAAAGCGCTGCGCGAAACCTGGCGCACCTACATGCCCTATCGCGGCGACACCGAAAACCACTGGCTGCTCTACTACACCTGCCTCTACCTGATGGCCCAACTCTACCCCGATCAGCCAGGCGAAACCTGGTACACCGGCAAATCCTCGCGTGAGAATTTCGAAGAAGCCCGCGACTACCTCTACAGTTGGATGGACCTCACCGTCACCAAAGGCCAGGGCGAATACGACTGCACCCACTACATCGGCGTCTATCTCCTCCCGCTCTCCTATCTCGCCGCCTGGGCTGAAGACCCCCAGATGCGCTCGCTCGCCAAACGCATGCTCGATTGGGTCATGGCCGACTTCGCCGCCGAAAGCCTCCACGGCATCTACGTCGGAGCGCATGCCCGCACCGACGACGTGCAGGTCCGCGAGAAATGGCACGGCGTTTCTTCTGATTTCGGCTGGCTCCTCTTCAACCAGGGCTACCCGCTCCCCGGCTTCAGCTACTACGCATTCTTCTACGCCGTGGCCTCAGCCTATCAGCCGCCGGCCATCATCCAGCGCATCGCCACGGATCGCACCAAACCCTACGTCCATCGCGAACACAAGCGCACCCGCAACCGCTGGCGCTTCACCGATGAGCGCCATGCTCCCGTCTACAAAACCACCTTCCTCCATCGCGACTACGCCGTCAGTTCCGATCAGGGCGGTATCCTGCAACCCATTCAGCAGCACTCCTGGGATGTGACGTGGGCCCTCCCCGATCCGCGCGGCATCTCCAACACCATCTTCTCTCTGCATCCGTATTCC
>CALFYR010000470.1 GCA_937954195.1 uncultured Dehalococcoidia bacterium | reverse complement strand
CTGCGGATCGAATCGCGGGCGGTGAGCCCCGTTGTGGCGCTGGCGCTGTTCAAGATCCGGAGCTACGCGGTGGGCGTTTCGAGCCTCGCGCTGAACTTCAGCGGGCAGGCGGCGGTGACGTTCCTGATGCCGTTCTACCTGCAGGAGGTGAAGGGGTTTAACACGGCCCAGACGGGCCTCGTAACGGCGACGGTGCCTTCGATGATGCTGGTCCTTTCGTCGGTGAGTGGACGTGTGAGCGACCGGTACGGGTTCAAGCACCAGACGACGCTGGGGATCGCGCTGGTTTCGGTGGGGTTGTTCTCGTTGGCGACGTTGGGCGCAAATACCCCGGTGCCGCTGATCATGGCGCGGCTGGCGCTGGTGGGCATCGGTTCGGCGATATTCATGTCGCCGAACAGTGCGAGCATCATGAGCAGCGTGCCGCGCGAGCGGCTGGGGACGGCATCGGCCAGCGTGGCGACTTCGCGGAACATTGGGCAGGCGGTGGGCCTTGCGATGGCGAGCACGGTGCTGGTAGCGGTGGCGACGGCGAGCGCCGGCTTCACGGCGGACCAGGTGGCGGACCTGCCGTCAGCGGCGATCCTTGAAGGCGTACGGGTGGCGTTCCTGGTGGCGGCGTGCGCTTCGTGCCTGGCTATTGTGGCATCGTCGTTCCGTTCGAATGCGCGGGAGCCTGCGGGCGAGGTGGTCGCGGCAGGGGGGCGCTAGCCGTGAGGTGGTTCACAGAAGGGCGTGGGCGATCTGGTATGCTGCCGGGCGGTATGTATGTGATTCGCGGCAAGAAGCTGCAGCGCATTGACGAACACCTCTCCTAGTGAGATGCCGGCCCTAAGGGGCTCCACATCGACATTGGCACTGGAGACGGCAGGTACGTGGCGGAGCGTGCCCGGCGGGAGCCTGAGCTGACGTTTATCGGAATTGACCCGAACCACGCGGGTTTGATCGAGGTTTCGCGCAAGGCGGACGGCCCGGCGAAGAAGGGTGGACTGCCGAATGCCCTGTTCGTGCTGGGTTCGGCGGAGGACCTGCCGGGCGTGTTCGAAGGGCGTGCGTCTTCGGTATCGGTGCTGTTCCCGTGGGGTAGCCTGCTTCGCGCGGCGACGATGCCGGAGCCGGAGTTCGTGGCACGGCTGGCGGCGCTTTGCGCGCCCGGGGCAGGGTTGGAGTTGGTGTACTCGTTCGATGCTCGGGACGCGGGTGAGCTGGCCCGGCTTGGACTTGGCGAGAGTACGCCCGAATCGGTTGCTGGCGGTTACGCGGTGGGTGGGTTGGACGTCGTTTCGGTGGAGGAACTGGATGCGGCGGGGATTAAGGATTATCCGACGACGTGGGCGCGGAAGCTTGCGGCCGGTTCGGACCGGACGGCTGTGCGGTTGCGGATGTTGAGACGATGAAGGTGGCGAAAAGCCCGCGGGTTGCGCGGGCTTTTGCTGGTGACTCGCCGGGTGTGTTTGGTTATTCCGCTATGACCAGCTTCGAGGCGGTCTTGGCGATGATCCAGTAGGCATTCCCCTGTTTCATCGCCTCGAGGTTATTGAGATAGTCCGGGAGGCCGGGGAAGTAGCGCTTCCAGGTGTTGGTCCAGGGGTCCCATTCGTAGACGACTGCGACCGAGGTGTTCTTGCCGAAGGCGGCCTCGACCGACTGGTTGGTGTTCGGCCACGAGACGAGGTTCGCGCCCGGGGAAAGCGGCAGCGACGGCGGCGTCGGCACCGAGGTTGGCGTATTCGGCGTCTTGGTGGGCGTTGCGCTCGCGGGCTTGGTCGGTGTGGCGGTCGGTGACGGGGTCGCAGTCTTGGTCGGCGTGGCCGTGGAACCGCTGCCCGGAGGCACCGGGGGCGTGCCCGGGTTGTTGGGCTTGTTCGTGGGTGTCGCGGTCGGTGGCACCGGGGTGTTTGTCGGGTTGAAGCCGCCGCCGCCCTGGTTCTGGGTGGGTGTTGCGGTCGGTGGGACGAACGGTGTGTTCGTCGGTTGGACGAACGGGGTGTTCGTCGGGGGTACGGGCGTGTTGGTCGGAGGGACAGGCGTGTTGGTTGGCTGAGGGGCTCCGCCGCCACCGCCGGTGCCGTCGTTGGTGGCGCCGAAGGTGGTCGCCCAGTACCAGCCGTAGGGCGAACCGGGGAGGTTGAAGCGGGCGATGCCGATTTGCTGGTAGTACTGGCCGAGCATGTTGGCGTTGTGGCCGGGCGAGTTTTGCCATGCGTTGAAGGCCGACTGCGCGCTGCTCCAGTTGGTGCCGGCGGCGAGGTTCTCGCCCGCTCCCGACGGATAGCCGCAATCGATGGCGCGCGCATAGGGCGAACGGCCGAGCGAATCGGTGTGGGAGAAGTAGGCGTTGGTCGCCAGGTCCTCGGTCATCCACGCGGCGGCGCGGTTGAGGTTCGTGGAAACGGTGAGGGCCCCGAGGCCGTTCTGGGACCGGTAGGCGTTAATGAGTCCAAGGAACTCTTGCTCGGCGGAATCGAGGCTATCGTGGCTGACCGAGCAGTTCTCAATGGCCTCTGCCCGCTTGTCTTCCGCAAACATCATGGCAAACGCGGCCAATAGCGCGCCGCCAAGGGCGAGCGCCAGCGGTAGCGCGCTCCGTTGTATCCGTACGTTCATCGCAGCCCCCAGGCACGTCCCCCCTCTGGCGTGGGGAACCTGCTAGGAAGTTCGGCGTAAAGAAGGGGTGCGCCGGTGAACGGGCGGTGAACGCCTTGAGGCAGTGTGGGGACATGGCCCCATCGGGGTGTCGGGTGCCCGGCGCCGGGTGGCCGGTGGTTACTGGCCGCGGAGCTTGGGGTTGGCAGCCTGTTCGGTGGCGGCGAGGGCCTGGCGGACGAGGGCTTCGGCGCGTTCGCCGTAGCCTTCAAAGCCTTCGCCGACGGTTTCGCCGGCGAGGAAGCGGGCATGGATGCCTTCGACGATCACGGCGAGCTTGTAGCTGGCAAAGATCTCGTACCACTCGATATCGGAGACGTCACGGCCGCTGAGCTTTGCGTATTCGGCGATGAGGTCGCTGCGCAGGGGAAAGCCGGGTGCGGCGGTCACGCCATTGGTGCCGCGAGCGAAGACCGCCTCGGGCGGGTCATCCACCTGGCCCCAGTAGCTGAGTGTGTAGCCGAGGTCGGAAAGGGGGTCGCCGAGAGTAGCCATTTCCCAATCGAGGACGGCGATGACGCGGCCCGGATCGTCGCTGGCGAGCATCATGTTCCCGAGGCGGTAGTCGCCATGAACGATGGTGGGCGTGGGGGAGGTGGGGATGGAGTTGCGCAGCCGACGGATGACTTCGTCGATTTCGGGGAGGGGACGAGTTTCGGAGCGGCCCCATTGTTCGGACCAGCGGCGGACCTGGCGTTCGAGGTAGCCCTCGGGCCGTCCGAAATCGCCGAGGCCGACGGCTTCGTAGTCGACCGCGTGAAGTTGGACGAGCGTGCGGATGAGGGCGCTGCCCATTGCGTGCTTTTCTTCGGTGGTGGTGGCGTACCCATCCGGGACCGATTCGGCGATGATCACGCCTTCGCGGTAATCCATGACGTAGAACGGGTAGTCGTTGATGGCGGTGTCGTCGCAGAAGGCGATTGGCGTTGGCGCGGGGAAGTTCGCTTTCGCGAGGCCGCTGAGCACTTTGTATTCGCGGGCCATGTCGTGGGCAGTGGGGAGGACGTGACCGAGTGGCGGACGGCGAAGCACCCAGGTGTTGCCGCCCCCCTGGACCTTATAGGTTAGGTTGGAGCGGCCGCCGCTGATGAGAGAGAAGGCGAGCGTGGTGGCGCCGCCGGGCACGTTCTCGGCGAAGAAGCGGCTGACGTTGTCGTAATGGATGCCTGCGGGAACGTCCGTTGTCACGGCGGGCAAGTATACGGGAGGAGCGGGGTTGGGGGTGGGAGGTTAGTTGTAGGCGTCTCGGCGCGGGACCACGGCCAGTATGGTCATGTCCTCGCCGCTCCAATCGAAGAGGATCCGCCATCTACCGACCCTCAAGCGCCACTCGCCACGTGGCTGGCCTTTGAGCTTCTTGACATCGCCGAGGCTCGTCTCCGCAAACCGATCAATGGCCCTGGAAATTCGGCTGCCATCTGATCGGTTCCGGCCCGAGATTCGCCTCAGCTGTTCGAGCGCCTCGGCTTCCCAATGAACGTTTCCCACTACAGTCCGAGCATTCTCTTGACTTCCTCGTGAGGGACGGTAGGGCCGGGCGATTCACGCCAACGCCTCAGCGCCTCAAGTTCCTCTTCGGTCAGTGGTTCGTCGTCCTCGGGTGCGTCCTCGAGGAACTTGCGGAACTCATCGCTCGTCATGGGGCGTTTGGCGCGTGCCGGTAGGGGACGTTCGCGGGCGAGGAGCCACTCCTCGAGTTCCGCCAGGTCCGCATCTGGCAGATCGTCGATCATCTCTTTGAGCGATTCTCGCGTGGTCATGTCGCGAGTATACCAGTCACCCTGCCGGCCCCTTAACGCTTCGCGGGTAAGGTGCCGCTAGGATGAGGTGGATGACCGAACAGATGCCGAGATTCTCGTGTAACGCGGTGGAACCGTTCGAGGTGTTCCGGTTGCCGGCGTGGGTAGCGGCGGAGCAGGCGGCCGGACGGGTCGCGGTGAGCGGGAGGATTGCGGTCTCGGTGGTGCATCCGGACCGCGAGATGGACGGTTCGTGCCGATGGTGCGGCTGCAGGGAGAACGAGATGGTAACGATCGAGGACGGGCGGTTGGCGTGAATCGCCCCTTAGGGCGCGCACTGTTACCCTTCGTGAACCGCGCCGGACTTGCGGCGCACCCCGCCTAACCCTCTCCCACGGACGATGCGATGACCAGGATCGGCATCATGGAGACGGCCATCCGCGATGGCCACCAGTCTCTTCTCGCCACACGAATGCGCACTGAGGACATGATTCCCGTCCTCGAACAGATGGACGCGATCGGCTACCACTCGATCGAATGCTGGGGCGGCGCCACGTTCGATACCTGCCTGCGGTTCTTGAAGGAAGACCCCTGGGAGCGACTGCGGGAAATCAAGAAACGGCTGAAGAACACCCCCACGCAGATGCTGCTTCGCGGTCAGAACGCCGTGGGTTACCGGCATTACGCCGACGATGTGGTTCGGGAGTTCTGCGAACGGGCGGTCGCGAACGGGATGGATATCTTCCGCATCTTCGACGCTCTGAACGACACCCGAAACCTGGAGACCGCCTTCGATGCCGTGAAACGGGCCGGCGGCCATGTGCAGGGCACGATCTGCTACACGATTAGCCCTGTCCACACGGTGGACACGTTCGCGACGATGGCGGACACGATGGTGCAGATGGGCGCGGATTCGCTGTGCATCAAGGACATGGCGGGCTTGCTGAGTCCGATGATGGCGAAGGCGCTCGTGAGCCGGCTGAAAGCCGACCACCCGAACATGCTGGTCCAGATGCATTGCCACGATACCTCCGGGTATTCGGAGATGGCGTACCTGATGGGCGTGCAATCCGGGGCGGACGTGATCGACTGCGCGCTGAGCCCGCTGGCAGGCGGGACGAGCCAGCCAGCCACCGAAACGCTCGTAGCGGCGCTGGCGGAGGACCCGGACCATTCGACAGGACTGGACCTGGTGAAGCTCGGCGAACTGGCGGAGTACTTCCGCGGGGTTCGCAAGAAGTACTGGAAGTTCGAATCGGGTTTGCTCGGTGTGGACGCGGGTGTACTCCAGCACCAGGTCCCGGGCGGGATGATCTCGAACCTGGTTGGCCAGTTGCGTGAGCAGGGCGCCGAGCACCGGCTGCCGGAAGTGCTGGCGGAGAATGCCCGGGTGCGTGCGGACCTTGGCTATCCGCCGCTCGTGACGCCGAGTTCGCAGATTGTTGGCACGCAGGCGGTGTTGAACGTGCTGACGGGGAAGCGTTACGCGAGCGTGACCCGGGAGACGAAGAACGTCGCCAAGGGTATGTACGGTGCGACCCCGGCGCCAGTGGCGGCGGATGTGCTGCCGCTGGTGCTCGGCGACGACCAGCCGATCACGCACCGGCCGGCTGACGACCTCGCGCCGGAGATGGACGCGGCCCGGGCGGAGATCGGCGACCTTGCGAAGGACGTCGACGACGTCCTGAGCTACGTGATGTTCCCGCAGCCGGCCAAGGAGTTCCTTGAGTGGCGGCGCGACGGCGGCGGTCCCGAACGGGAACTGGTCGCGGCGATCGTGGGAGCAATGGTTATCGGCGAGAAGAAGGCGCAGGCCGCGCCGGCATACGCACCGGCCGCCCCGGCTTCGAACGGCGACAACAACTCGTGGCGCAGCTTCGGCCGTATGCGCCAGATGCGATAGGAGAACTTCGGATGGCGAAAGTCACGATCGGCGGGCGCAGCTACGAAGTTGAGGTTCGCGGCGACAAGGTGGTGGTGGACGGCCAGGAGTACGCGATTTCGGTGCGTGAGGAAGCTGCCTACGCGACGGTGAACGCGGGCGGTGTGCCCTACCGCGTGCAGCTGCCGCCGGCAGGTGCGCGCGAATCGGGGATGGACGTGCAGGTGGACTACCGGCCGTTCACGGTGGAGTGGGACGGACGGCTGGGTGGCGGCCCCGCGCCACGCGAGCGCGCTCAGTCGAGCGCGAGTTCTGGTGCTGCGCCGCGGACGGCGGTGAAGGGTGGCGTCGCCGCTCAGATAGCGGGCAAGATCCTCTCCATCAAGGTGAAGGTGGGCGACACCGTTTCGCGGGGCGATGTCCTGATGACCCTCGAAGCGATGAAGATGGAGAACGAGATCAAGTCTCCGGCGGACGGCACGGTGAAGGAGATACCCGTCTCCGAAGGCTCGCGAGTCGCGGAGGGCGAGACGCTGGCTGTCGTCGAGTAGCGAGGCGAGTGTTGGCCTGCTACCGTCGAAGGTGATGGCCGCTTATTCGGACACTGTCCTCGACCACTTTCAGAACCCGCGAAATTCGGGCGAGATGCCGGACCCGGATGGCGACGCAACGACTTCGAATCCCGTGTGCGGGGACCGGATGCGGGTGATGATCCGCGTGGCGGACGACCGGATAGCCGAGGTGCGGTGGCTGACGCGCGGCTGCCCGCCGGCGATTGCGACCTCTTCGTTCGCGAGCGAGATGGTGAAGGGGTGGACGCTTGACGAGGCTTCGGCTTTGACCCGCGAACGCATAGCCGAGGAGATCGGCGGACTGCCGAAGGACAAAGTGCACTGCTCGGTACTGGCAGCAGACGCGCTCAAGGCGGCAATCGCGGACTACCGATCGAAGTAGGGCCACAGGCGGGCGGGATCGATTTCTTTACCTTCGGGATGGAACTGTTCGGGCGCGGCGTTCGTTCTTCCGGCATGACGCGCTCGGATGGCGCGTTCATGGAGGTAGGGAACATGAAGACACGACACCTGCTGCTGGGAGTGCTTGCCGGGGGGCTGGCGCTCGGACTCATCGCTTGCGGCGATGATGACGACGATTGGGCAGGCAGCGACGACGGCGGCACGGAGCAGACGCGAGATGGACTTGCCGGGCTCGCGCCGTCCACCGGGGAGACGGCGCCAGACTTGGACTCATCGGCAGCAAACGGCGCAAACGGGTACGACGCCGGTGGTGGGCAGCCATCGATCGCCCAGCTGGACCGCAAGATTATCTTCACGGCGAACATGACGTTGAGCGCCGAGGACGTGACCGGGTCGTTTAACCAAGTTTCGATCCTCGCGCGCACGAACGGCGGCTATATCGAGAGTTCGAACTTCTCCGGCGGTTCGGACCCGGAGCGCCGTTCGGCGACGTTGACGGTTCGGGTACCCGTCGAGAACTACGAGAACTTTCTCGCGAGCATTCGGGGGATGAGTGGGCTGACGGTGGAGAGCGAGGGCTCGAATTCGACCGAGGTGACCGAGCAGTACACAGACCTTTCAAGCCGCCTGCGGAACCTCGAGCGGACAGAGCAGCAGTACCTCGACCTGCTGGCACAGGCGACGACCATCAACGACATCTTGACGGTGCAGGACCGGCTGACGGGTGTGCGCGAGCAGATCGAGCAGATCCAGGGGCGCCTGAACGTGCTGGACAACATGACCGACTTCGCGACCGTTTCGATGACGTTCATGCCGGTGGTCGCGACCGTTGAAACGCCGAAGGATGGCGGCGCGCCGAGCCTCGCGAACGTGTGGGAAACGAGCTGGGAGCGGTCGCTGGAAGCGGCGGGGTACGTGGCCGCTGCCGGGGTTGTGGTCCTGGTTGCTTCGGCGTGGCTGATCGTGCCGGTAGGACTGGTGCTGCTGGCGGCCCGGCGGTTCCGAAAGCCTGCGACGGTGACGACGACGGAGGTTGCGGCCCCGCAGTGACCTCACCCATTGCCCCCTCTCCGCGGTCTGAACATTGGTCGTGGAGAGTGGGTGTATAGAGGGGCATTCGGGGTTCGGCAGTGACATTGGGGGACAGACCAGCTTGGGCCGTCGAGTTGGCGTGGTAGGATCCAGTTGTGAAGACGCAGGAACAGATCCGGGCCGAAATCGACCGCTTGCTCGAGGAGGATCGACTCGAGGAGGCGGAGGTGCTGATTGAGCAGCTGGTGCCGATCAGTGCCGAAGAGTTCGAGAAGCGGCTTAACGAAGCTCCCTACGACGACGAGCCTGTGACCGCGGAGGACCGCGCGGCATTTGATCGGGCATGGGCCGTCATTCGTGCGGGAGCGACAGGCAGAGATCTCCGCCGGGCCTGATGTACGACATCCTCTGGTTCCAGGATGCCGTGGATGAACTGTTCGAATTGGCGCGGCGTGATCGTCGACAGGCAACACGTGTCCTGACAACCGTACGGTCGTTCGGTCGCGACGGCAGGGGCGACATCAAGAAGCTCCAGGGACAGGACGGGGAATGGCGCTTGCGAGCTGGCGAATGGCGGGTTCGCATCCTCATCGAGAGCCGCACGGTCAGGGTCGTGAGCGTTGTGCCGCGACGCGACGCGTACTAGCGGCCTCAGGCGTAGAGCACGTAGGTTTTCAAGAACGATTCGACGGACTTGTAGAAGGCGTCGATCGTTTCGCTCTTGCGCCAG
>CALFYR010000469.1 GCA_937954195.1 uncultured Dehalococcoidia bacterium | reverse complement strand
TCATCCTCCCATTCGGCACATACGCGTTCACCGAGGGTACGGTCGAAGAGTCCGTCCGCCAGCGTTTCGGCCCCCGAGCCCAACGCCTTTACCGCCGCCTCGAAAACCACTTCCAGTCATCCACGTCGAGCCCGGGCCGCGTCCGGGTCAACCGGGGCGGACGCCGGTTCGCCCGCACGGTCCTCGGCACTCGCACCATGTCCACGGTCGCGCAAACCGCAGCCATCTACGAAGAGATCCTCCACCGCCTCGCCCGTGTCGAAGCGCTCCAGGTCGTCGCCGTCGCCGACGCCCGCTTCTCGGAGGAGACGCAGCGGCGGAATCCGGGACTGCACGAGAAGATCGAGCGCCTCCACGCGCGCCTCCTCCCGGTCGTCGAGCAGCACCACTTCCTCCTCGCCGACCTCGAATCCGCCCTCCGCCGCACCCCGGATCGCTCGATCTTCCACCAGGCGGACGGCGTTCACACCACGGCCGCCTTCCACGAGACCTACTTCGGAGTGCTGAAGGACGCGCTCAGCGGCAACCTGCCAACTGGTTGACCAGACTCCAGCAAGAAGGGAGCAACAACAAGGCTGCTCCCTTCTCACAGTCATCCACGCCGACCGAAAATCGAAAATCGGCAATCGAAAATCCTAGACTGCCGTCTTCTCCCGTTCTCCGGCCCCAAGCACGAACCCTTCATACCCGGCCTCGGCCACCTGCTGGCACTTCTGCGCGTACAGGTTCAGCCCCCCGACATACGGCATGAACACCCGCGGCTTTCCGGGGATGTTTGCGCCGATGTACCACGAGTTCGCGCGCGGGAAGAGGGTGAAGTTCGCCACCGTGTTCACGTGGTCCACCCAGTCGTTCTCCGCTTTCACGTCCGGCTCAATCGTGGCGACGTCGCGCTCGCGAAGGTACTCAAGGCAATCGGTCACCCAGTCCACGTGCTGCTCGATCGAGACGATCATGTTCGTCAGCACAGATGGACTCCCGGGGCCCGTGATCGTGAACAGGTTTGGGAAGCCGGCCACCTGCAGACCAAGGTAGGTCCGCGGCCCCGCGTCCCAGTGGTCGCGCAATTTTTCGCCGCCTCGCCCCTGGATGTCGATCGCGTTGAGCGCGCCGGTCATGGCATCGAACCCCGTCGCGAAAACGATCGTGTCGAACTCGTACTCGGTCCCGCCGGTCTTGAGACCCTTCGGCGTGATCTCCTCGATCGGGTTTTCCTTGATGCTCACGAGCTTCACGTTTTCGCGGTTGAACGTGTTGTAGTAGTCCGTATCCACGCACAACCGCTTCGTCATGATCGGGTAGTCGCGCGGGCAAAGGAGCTCGGCGACCTCCGGGTCCTTCACGATCTCGCGAATCTTGGAGCGGACGAACTCCGCGGCGATCTCGTTCGATTCGATGTTGATGCCAAGGTCGTTGAACGCGCTCCCGAGGGAGAACCCGCCGATCGCCCAGCGGTCTTCGAATACTTCCTTCCGCTCTTCCTCGCTCGCGGCCAACGCCGACTTGTCGTTCAGCGCGCGCCCGACGAAGCCCGCCGGCGAATTCAGCTGGTCGCGGCGGATCGTCAAGAAGTCGCCCGTCATCTGCGAGCGGTACTCCTCGTCCAGCGGGCCGTTGTGGGCAGGCACGCTGAAATTCGCCGTCCTCTGGAACACCGTGACGTGCTTTGCCTGCTGCGCGATCAGCGGGATCGACTGGATGCCCGACGACCCGGTCCCAATGACGCCAACCGTTTTCCCGGTGAAGTCCACACCTTCATGCGGCCACGCGCCGGTGTGGTACCAGTCGCCTTCGAACGAATCGAGGCCCGGGATGTCCGGAACCTTCGCCGCGCTCAGGCAACCGGTAGCCATAATGCAGAAACGGGCCGAGAACCGGTCGCCCTTGTCGGTCTCGATGTCCCAGCGGTTCGACCGCTCGTTAAAGTGGGCCGCCGTCACGCGCGTCTCGAACTGGATGTCGCGGCGCAGATCGAACTTGTCGGCCACCCAGTTGATGTACTCGAGGATTTCGGGCTGGGTCGCGTACTTCTCGCTCCAGCGCCACTCCTTCGGCAGCGTCTCATCGAACCCGTACTGGTATTGCAGGCTCTCGATATCGCAGCGGGCGCCGGGGTACCGGTTCCAGTACCACGTGCCGCCTACGCCATCGCCGGCTTCGACCACATGAGCGGAAAAGCCCGCCCGGCGGAGCTTCAACAGCTGGTACAGGCCAGCGAATCCCGCGCCGACGATCAGCGCGTCAAGTTCACGTGGTGATGTGTTCGACATAAGGGGCTCCTCGACTTCTGTGGCCGAATTCTTTCACTTCAAGCTAACAACTGTCTATCCAGCCAGTGTCAAGAAACGCGGGAAGGCGGGGACTCGCCCCGCCTCCCCACAGCTGTCGCGAAGGCTACGAATCGAGCGACTTGAGCGTCGCCTCAACCTCCGGCAGATATCGTGATGCCAACGCACCGGGATCTTCGGGCCTGCCGTTGGCGGCCCTCGCCACCACGCCGTAGTCCTCGCCGTGACCGTAGAACACGATGTCGCCTGCCTTCACCGCCACGCCGTCCGCGTTCGCGATGACTTCGCACGAGCCGGCGGGCATGTCGAGCCGCCGGATGGACGCTGTCGCGCCCTCCGTGCTCTCCACTTCACCGATGAACCAGCGCCACGAGATCTCCGGCGGGCTCGCCGATGTATCCACGGCTACCAGCTGCTGCTGGCGCACGCGGATGCGGTCGCGGACCTTCGCGGAGAAGGTCGCCTGGATGGTCTGATTGGTTTCGATGAGCTGCACGCGGCAGCCCGTGCCGTCACATTCGACGACCGTCGCAAGTTCAAGATTCAGTTCAGTTCTCCGAAATCCGTGCGGGCCAAAGACCCGCGGGCAACGCCTGCCCTACCGCGCGGTCTTCCGCGCCGAAGTGGCCGGCGAGAATCGAGTCATCAGTTCAGTTTGCATAGCCACCTCCTTCCGCTTCGCAGCCAAAGTAGTCCGTGAGAGCGCGCTTTGCAATAGTTCGAATCGAATGACGCCGAAGCCGGATGGGCAGGTCACCCGCGGGTTCACCGCCCCCAACCGGCTCCGGCTGGTCGACACCTACGTCCTCGTCGCGCTCGCGGA
>CALFYR010000468.1 GCA_937954195.1 uncultured Dehalococcoidia bacterium | reverse complement strand
CGATCGGGTTCAGCACGACCCCGCAGAAGAGTGCCCCCGCGGCCCTCGCGGAGTTTCTCGCCCACGTGCACGCGAACCGGCAGGCGATTGACGCGGGCGACGCCGGCCACTGGCTTCGAGCGCGCGTCGGGGGCCTGTTCGACAGTAGAGAAGACCTCCGCGCGCTCGCCCAGTGCGACTCGGGTTACACCAAGAACCTTTTCGAGTTTGCTCGTCACAGTCTTGGGCAGGTCAAGGCCAAGGACCCCGACCAGCGCTGCTACGACTTGTCGTACCTGCTGGCTTACGCGGACGAGCGCAAGCCTCTCCCGGTCCAGCCCGGACCCGCCATGCTCGTTGCCCTAGTGCACGCTTGTTGCTCGGCGAACCCGGCGATCCCGGTGAGCCTCGACGATTTCAGGCGCCATCTCGGCGACTACGGGCTTCGCGTCCCGGCCGGCGAGCTGGTGCATGGCAAGACGGGTCGCGACCTTTCGATGTTGGGACTCGTGGTGGACAGCCCGGATGCGGCCGGTGGCAGGTTGCTGGTCAAACCATTTTGAAGGATGAACGAGCGAAGAGGACTCCTGGATGCGCGCCCTTGCAGAATGCTTGAAGACCTACGCCGAGCAACATTTCAGCGCGGCGATTGCGCGCGATTCCAACGGCCCAGTTCGCCCCGTGATGGTGGGGCCGCCCGACGCGGCGATCCGCGAACTCTTTTCCATCCTGACGAACGCGGGACAGCACGACTGGCAACTCGTGCCCGGAACCCCGGCGCGCGACGTGATCGTTCTCCTGGTAGACCCGGGAGCGCCCGCGGCGGGCACGGGGCTCTCACAGGTTTGTGGATGGGACTACGCGGTCTCCATCAGGAACAGCCGGCCCCGCGTTCTCATGCTTGCTAGTCGCCGATCGTGGGACAATCGCCCCGAATCGCTCGCAAACACCACCGAGACGATTGGCCAAATCGGGTCAGCACGCGCCGGTGACGACCCGCTCCAAGCCCATCTCACCGGTGCCGTTGCGTCCCGGCTCGCCCTTCAAGAGCCCCAGGCGCGCGAGCTCTTGCGCCTCGTACGCACCGAGTCCTCGCATCTAGAACCTGCTGCACGCGACGCCATGACCTGGGAAGTCATGGACCGGTTGCTTTCCACCGTCCCCGGACCGTCCGGTGTCGATGCAGCCTGTCGCGCTGCCGGCCTCCCCGTGCTGGGTACGAGCGGCGCGGGTTTTCGGGGCGCTTACGAGACTCTCGCCGGCTTGGGCAAGTTCGTCGCTGCCGAGGGTCTTCGCGACGCAATCGACCAGATGAAGGCGACCGCTGCGGCACAACAGCACGCCATCGGGAACAGTCTCGACTCCCTGTACATTCACCTGTCTGCGAACCTCTTCTCGCCGACGCTGCTCCAGACCGCGCCCTCCCGGTACTACCGCGTCACCACGCCGGCCCCGCCTTGGTACGACACACTGACCACGGCCGTCCTTGCCGAGGTCCTCGCCGAGCTTGACCAGGGGCCGCAGCAGGGGCGGCTGGCGCTTGCCTGCACGAACGCGCTAGCGGGCGCGAACCCGGTGCGGAAAGGACCGTTCGTCGTCACGACGACCGCGGAGCTCCATGCCTCCACCTCGCAAGGTGCGGTTCCGGGCCCTCTGGCGTTCACTCGCAAGATAGACCGGACGCCACCGGTGGCCGTCCCACCGCTCGCAACAGACCCGTCGCGAGTGTCCGATGCCACGACCCCGGTCCATCGGAAGCCCGCGAAGTACAAGGTAGAAGCCAACAATTTCCGCGCCGGCACGGTGGACGTGATCGTCTTGCAGTCGTTCGCATGCGGAGGCCTCGTTGTCGCCCGCGACGCCGAGCGCAACGGGTTGCCTGTCCACGCCGCCCGCGGCGGCGTATGGACGCAGGAACTCAGCCTCTCAAGGGGCGGCAATACCGACCTCACCGTCTTTCACACCGATTCCGTTACCCAGGTGAGCATCGGGCGCACGAACGAGCCACCCCAGGTCCAGGTCGCGGGGGCCGGTTCCTGGTCCACGTCGATTACCGTTGACGTGGAAGACAACGACTCGTTCACGGTAATCCTGACGGATCAGGCCGGTGCAACAGTCGGGGAGTGGACGCTGCTCGTCACGGTCCAGGATATTGCCGACGTGGCGAGTTCACGGCTCGAAGCGTTGATCCGCGAGCACCGCGAGCCAAAGCGCAAGTGCATTCCCCATGCCCCGGACAACGCGCTCCACCGGCTAGAGCTGGGTTCGTATCTCGGCGCAGCGGAGAGCTGGCACCCGGTTATCGCGTGCTGGACCTCCGAAGGCGCGGGCCACCGCGCGGTTGACTGGGCGGCTTCGCGTTCCCTGGGTGACGTGATGCCGCAGATTGATCCGCGGCCGGCCATCACGCCACCGCCCACCCTGTTCGCTGCCCGCGAAGCTGTGCGAGCGATCATCCACCAGGAACAGCGGTGCGTCTCGGAGATTGACCTCAGTAGTGCAACTCTCGCCCCGCTCGTCTTGGAATACCTCCGCCAATACCACGACTGGCTGGCCCAGGATGCCGCGGCTGCGGGCTGGCTTGACGTCATGGCAATCCACACGGCGGAATGGAATGCTCAGGCCGGTCGGCACGTGGCGACCGATGAGCCAGTCGTGGTTCTCCTGTCACCCCTTCACCCGATGCGCCTCGCGTGGCATGTCACCGCACAGCGACAGCTCGCCGACTCGCTCGCTCACCCTTGCCCCGGTGCAGGGCTGTTGAGCCCGGCGCACTGCCCGGACGCGGCCCTGTTGCAACTGTGGGACGGTCACGCATCGAAGCCGCGCGCGTTCTTCTCGCTGCCGTGCGAGCATCCCCACTGGGCCGTGCTCATCAATACCGCGTTTCTCGACAGGCCCGCTCCGCGCGCGGAAGCGATGCGCCGGCTCTCCGATCTTGGCTTACAAGTGCAGGCCATCACGGGAGGCTTTACCGCCCAGCAAACTCAGGACAGCCTCGACGAGGTCAATCGCCTGCTCCCCGCCCGCGCGACGTTGCGCGTGGGAATCGTCGGCGATGCCGAAACATCCAGCGAGTGCGGTGACGGGGTATTCCGCTGGAGCAAAGTCCAGCATTCGCAGGACTTCGTCAATCCATTGAGCAGCCTGCGAGTGGAGGTGTTCGACACGCGAGGCGCCGCCGACCCCTCGCCGGAGGAGCTTGCCGACCTCTCCGAGATTACGGGCGAGCGGGCGCGATGGTTCAAGCTACAACCTGCCGCGCCTGTCCCGAAGCTCGACCTCACGATCATCGACCAGCTTGGTGCCCGGTCGCACGAGGCAGCCTCTGGCGGGACACGGTCGGCTACGGCGCCCGGGGTTCTCTACCGCGCACGCATTCGCGAGGATTTCCAGGACGCGCGATCCATTCTCGAATCACGCGTATCCACGACGCGGCTCACGGGAAACGACTTGCCATCCCTGCTATCGCAAACGGTTCAGCAGTACGAACAATTGGTCACTGCCGACGCACAGCACACTCATTTCCGGTTCACCCCAAACCAGGATGCTGTTGGAAGCAGGTTGCGCGACGCCATTTTCTTGTCGCTCACGTCGAGCCAGATTGACCCTGCGTGCATCGTTCGCGGCACGGTTGGGCAAAGCGGATACTTGTGGGACTACGAGTTACCCGGGGTCCTCGGTGGGGGCGAAAGCAGCCTCGGGTACTACCTTGTCGCCCAGCCAACCACGGCCATGTGCAACGCCGTTGAACACGCGGCTTCGCTCGTGGTCAATCCGCCCCCGAGCATCCCGGGGTTGCTAGAGGAAGTGTCCAGGCACGGCATCCCGATTCTCAAGCGCCTCGCGAGCGGGGGTAGTCAGTCACGCGGCGAGCTCGGGCTGCTCCTGGCCACCCGGCTTCTCCAGGATGCCTTCCGTCTCAACGCTACCGCGGCGCGCCTCCCGGTGTGGCTTGGCAACTGCATTCACTTGGTCCTCCCCGTAGATCCGTACGAGGACTTGTTCGACCGGCTCCGCCGCGCGACGTTGCCGGCTTCCGCCAGCGCGCAGCGGCCCGATCTTTTGGTCGTCGCAATCCAGTTACCAGCCGCGGGTCAGCCGGTCTCGATCAAGATTACTCCCGTCGAGATCAAGTACCGGGCGAGTGGAATGGCGGCGACCGACATGCGCGACGCCCTCATCCAGGCACACACGCTGGGCGGGCTCCTGCAAGCGCTATGGATACAGCCTCCTGCCAGCGATCTATGGCGCACCTGCGTGAACGCGTTACTCGCCCAACTCCTCGACTTTGCTTTCCGAATCTACGCCGCCCACTGGCTACATCAACACCCGAACCCGGAATGGGCTGCCGTTCACCAGCGCACCATGCAGGACGTGCTTGAAGGCACCGCTCGCGTGACGGTCACCACCGCCGGCAGGCTGGTGGTGTTTGACGGTTCGACGACAACGCGCGTTGCCGACCTCGACGGCGATCATCGCCAAGACACGATCATCGTGTCGCAAGACGACGCCCGGGCGTTGCTCTCCGGAGGCACGGGTGTTTCTCCGGCGGCCGACACAGCAGTCACGCAAATGGACTTCTCGTTCCCGGGCTGCGGTGCCGTGACGGCGCCACCGCCTGCCGCCACGCTGCCGGCGACCGCCGCGGTTGCCTCGGCGCCGGCAGCGCCGCCCGCGCCAACAACACCCGCTTCCGCAGCAACAACAGGCCCGGCTCCGACAGCTTCCTCGGCCACGAACCAGACTTCCGGCACGCCGGTACCAGCCCGGCCAGAGGTGGCGAACCCCCCAGTACCGCCCGCCGTGTCTACAACCACGGCCGCGGGCATGCCGGGGGGGCAGCCCCAAGCTGGCTCGCGTGTCCCACCCGAAATCCGACAGCGTGTGCGCGACGCATTCGAGGGGTTTGTTGGCAACGACCCAGCCGTGACACGATTGTCGAACGACTTGCTGCGCGCCCTTATCGAGCTTCCGCCGCACTTGGCCAAGAATTACCTGTTCACCGGACTGCCGAGCACTGGCAAGACAGAACTCGCCCGCCGGATGGCACGTGCGCTCGGGCTGCCGTTCATCAAGCTTGACGGCCGCGGCGTTTCGAGTCGCGACAAGCTCTTCGAACTCGTAAATGGCGAGATTTCAGCGCACAACCTCTCGGCTTCCCAAGTGGGACAACAGGTCGGACTTCCTGTTATGGAGTATCCAGCGCTCACGATTTTCATTGACGAGGTACACCTTGTTCCTCGCGCACTCCAGGAAGCGCTTCTGACCATGCTGGAAGCCGCCGACAGAACGGTCGTGCTGACTGACCATGTTGCTCGCGTACATCGCGCGACTTTCCTTTTTGCCACGACTCGCGTTTCAGATGTCGATGCTGCCTTCGCCAGCCGGTGCGACGAGATTCAACTCCGCGAATACACGGAGGCCGAGGTTGCGAGCATCCTTCGCTGGAAGGTTCCCCACGAGGAATGGCAGGACACCGTCTACGAACTGGTCGCGAGACTCGGCCGATGCGTTCCGCGCATCGCTATCCAGTTGGCAGAGGCTCTCGAAACGGCGGTGATGGTCTCCGAAGAGCAGAAGCCCCTGCCCGATCACCTTGAAGATGTTCGCCGTGCACGCGAAATTGATGCCCGAGGACTCACCAGAATGGACTTCGAGTATCTCACAATCCTGGAGCGTGCGACTGGCCCTGTGGGCGAACAGAACATTCTGAACCTCATGCGCACTGTCGACAAGGACCGCATTTTGAACGAAGTTGAGCCATTTCTTGTCCGGCTCGGCCATATCAAACACGGACCGCGCGGCCGTGAATTGACAACCGAGGGGCGCGAGTACCTTCTCTCGCACCGAGCACGCGGACAAAGTGCGCAATGACACGGGCTGCCAACACCGGCGTCGAGGCGAGATTGGCTCGTAACGAGTGGCGCGCTCAGTCTTTTCGTCGCTCACTCCTGGAGTGGTTTCGCCGCGAAGGTCGGAAGTTTCCTTGGCGCAATCCATCGGCGTCAAGCTACGCCCGCGTCGTCTCGGAGGTACTTCTTCAACGCACGCGTGCCGAGACAGTGGCGCAGTTTTTTCCACGCTTCCTCAAGCGGTACCCCGGCTGGAATCACCTTGCCGCAGCAACGGAAAAGGAGCTTCGGACGTTCCTTGAGCCGATCGGGCTCTGGCGCCGCCGCGCCGCCTCGCTCCGAGCGCTCGCGCAGGAAATGCAATCCCGGAGGGGACGATTCCCTGCGACTCGGCAAGAAATCGAATCCCTTCCCGCCATCGGCCAGTACATTGCCAGCGCTGCCTTGATGTTCTGCCACGGCGGACGAGAACCGCTACTCGACGTGAATATGGCTCGTGTACTGGAGCGTTGCTTTGGGCCCCGCGCCCTTGTCGATATCCGCCATGACCCCTGGTTGCAGGCGTTGTCCAAGTGCGTCGTAAATCACCACCAGGCAAAGCAAATCAACTGGGCTATCCTGGACCTTGCGGCAACTGTTTGCACGGCACGTAGACCTTCATGCGACGCCTGCCCACTCAATAGTTGCTGTCGATTAGCGCGTAAAGCGGAGAGCTGCCAGCCGGTAACGGAGAAGAGATGATGCTTCGCGTGAAGCCTGGGATGAGTATAGAAGAGATTCGGCAAGTGTGGCTCGCTCGGTCCGATGTTAAGTCGGAAGAAATCATGAGCAAGTACCGCGAGCGGCGCGATCGCGATGGCGGGTATGGACACGAAGGACTGGGTGTGTACGGGGACTACCAGGAGCGCGTCGCCCGTGAGAAAGTGCGTCTGGCTGTCAAACTCCTGCGCCAGGCAGAAATAGAGGTAACATATGGAACCATTCACAAGGTGACAAAGCAGTCAACGGGCACGATAGCGAATTATTGGGCGCCGCCACGGCCTGTTGTTCCAGAAGTCCAGCAAAAAGACGACGATTCCGAGCCGCCACCAACGATCCGCTTTCCTGGGAATTGGTAGAACGACATTTGTAGTACGTGAAACCTGTGTAGTGATCGGTAATGCCTTCTCATGCAGGCACGTCGCTTTGTCGTACAACCGAGAACTTTCCTTCGCCCCTTGATTCCAAGGCGCGGGCCTCGTGCATCGCGTCCTCTTCGTACCTCCAACCGCGTTCCATCACGTTGTCTTGATAGAATACGGTACCTTTCAGGTCCACTATGACGTACAAGTCCTCCGTTTCCGGAATGGTCAGGAGGATGCTCTTCGATGCACGCCCGGCGTCAAACGCGTCGTCACTTTCGTATTCGCAGATCGCGTCCCCGGAGAAAACGACGAGAGAGCCATCGTCCCGGTTGACGGTAACTAGCCAGATGCCGCCGCCACTCTGCCACGCCTCTCCGCCCACGATTACTGCAAGCTGATCTGCCGTTCGCTCGTCCATGCCGTCCTCCTTCCTAAGTGTACCACATGCAATGCCGATAGACGGCTACCGCCGTGACGCGAATCAGCGGCCGTGACCTGTCGGCCTTGTCAGATTTCACTCAAGCACCTCGTCATCTTTCGCCAGCCGGTAGCTTGTGCTACGGCCACCTCCTGGATTCTGCACCAGGATGCGGCGATCCAGAAGCTCCTGAATGTCGCGAAGCGCAGTATCCGTAGAGCACTTGGCGAGCTTGGCGTACTTCGAGGTCGTTAGGAAACCCTGAAACCCGTTCAGCAGGCGATTGATGACCAGCCGCTGGCGTTCGTTCACCGGCCGGCGGTTGATCCGCTGCCAGAGCTTCGCCTTGTTGAGCACCGCGCTGAGCGCTGCTTCCGCGCCGTCCAGGGCGCGGCCGAGACAACCCAAGAACCAGCCCAACCAGGCCGTGATGTCGAGTTCGCCTCGCTGTGCTCGCTCCAGTTCGAGGTAATAGTCCTTCCGCTCCGCCTCTATCTGCGACGACATGCTGTAGAAGCGATCCTTGGTCCCGTCGGCGCGGGCGAGGGCCATGTCGGCGATGGCGCGCGCAATGCGCCCGTTGCCGTCCTCGAACGGATGGATCGTCACGAACCAGAAATGCGCCAGCGCCGCCTTGAGCACCGGGTCAACCGATGTCGGAGCATTGAACCATTTGAGAAACGAAGACGTTTCGTCATTCAGCCGATCCGCCTCCGGCGCCTCGAAATGCACCCGCTCGCGCCCAAAGGGACCGGACACCACCTGCATCGGTCCATCGTCCTTACGCCGCCACGCGCCGACGGTGATCTTGCGCATGCCGCTCCGGCCGGTCGGGAACAACGAAGCGTGCCAGTCGAAAAGGCGCTTCTTCGTCAACAGCTTGTCGTAATTCCGCGTCGCGTCGAGCATCATTTCGACGACGCTTTCCACATCCCGGCCTGCCTTCGGCAGTCCGGCCACGTCGAGACCGAGCCGCCGAGCGATTGACGACCTGACCTCGTCGGGGTCAAGCGTTTCGCCTTCGATGGCAGAGGACTTCACGACATCGCTTGTAAGGACTGTGAGACTCGCTTCCGCTCGCAGGTCAAAGCCCAGCGCCTCCATCTTGCCAAGCAGGCGGCCCTGTTTGTGACGCACCGCCGCCAAAGGGACCGCGAGCGCATCACTATCCCAGGAGAATTCCGGCCAGCCGGCCTTTTCGTGAATGTACATTGTTTGCCGCATATCTTGCGGTGATTATATCGTCTATTCACCGCAAGAGTCAAGCTATTTCCTGCAAATCGTGCGGTGAATAGGCGTCCTAACCGCCGCACTGGCTTGGCTTGGAACGGCCTTGGCGCTCGCGACAGGGCCGTTTTAGATGGGACCATTCACCAAGAGGGCAGGGCTTCATTGACGCGACGATGCCGGTGTGGCTATCAGATCTATTTCGAGAATCGTCATGAGTAGCGGAAAGCTGAAAATCTCCTACGAATCAGAAGGGTTTGCCGCCAATGGTCAGGTCGCAAATGGGGTCGCCGAACTCGTCACCTCGTGGAACGAGGTGCTTTGGGCAGCCGTGACGGTCGGGAGACCAAATCGACAATACGTCTTCCAGCATGGGAACGCGTCGGCGTACGAAGCTTTGTTCCGGTGGTCGCTTACGCGAATGGCGTTGGAACAGCGAAGCCCCGCAGCATATCGGCTTCGCCGATCAGACGCAGCTCAAACGCTGGACCCGAGCGAAAAGGGAGCAGTGAGCTACTTTCTCGGCATGACGATGGCGAAGCTCTTTTCCGCCCGACTTTTGAACGCCCCGTGGGTAATGCACCTCGACGTTTTCCGTCCGCTGCTAAATCCCATCCTCGTTGGTCGATCCCGCCCCGATCTGGTTGGTATGACGAATGCCGGCGAATGGGTAGTTCTCGAATCGAAAGGCCGAATTAGCGCGCCGAATGCCGACGCAAAGAACAAGGCAAAAATACAAGCCGAACGACTCATCAGCATCAATGGATTAGCACCTGCGCTCAATATTGGAGCCATCACGTACTTTCGAAATGACATCCTCCACTTTTTTTGGCGAGATCCGATACGAGAAGGTCGAGATCCGCCGAATCCGATTGAGGTTGAATTGGCGGATGCGGCGTGGCGATTCTACTATCAGCCAGTCTTCGATATTGTTCACTCCAGACTTGACGTGTTCCAGCAGATGCTCATGGAACCAGTGTTGATCAATCTGACAGAAATGGACATCCAACTGGGAATTCTCCCTGACGTACTCCGTTATTTGAAAGAAGGGCAGTGGGCGTTGGCTCAAAAGTGGTGCGTAGAGACGCAAGTGTCCGGCCGTCATACGGGATATCACCAAGACGGAATTCGGGTTGTCGCTGGCGAATCTTGGCTGAGACCATTTGAAGAATTCGAGGCAGGATGAGCCAGTAGGCAAGAAGTGTCTAATAGCGCCATCAACTGTACATCTTCTGCGACACGCCAACTACCCGCGGAGCCGTTTCATCCATTCGAGTAGTCCGTTGTAATCCCGAAGCGCCAGCTGACTGCCGAGGGAGCGACTTGTCGCAATCGCTGGTTTGGAAAACGTGGATGTCGTGACGATGAGTCCGGCGTTCGCTCGTTTTTCGCAGACCACGCCATAGAGGCTTCTGACAATCTCCACACCTACCTTGCGCGATTGGCGATAGCGTTTGCATTCGACGAGGAACATGAGTTCGAGCGCACTGAGCCGGCGCATGGCCAAGACGTCGTACCCGCCATCACGGGTCTGCGGAGTCAGCCTCACCTCGAACCCGTCGCGAGCAAGCATCTCCGCAACGAACTCTTCAAACTTGCGATCGCTCAATCGCTCCAGCTCCGCAGGACAAGCCAGCATCTTTGCCAAGAGAGTATCCCAATAGTCTATGGGGGCTACCACAATGGGGGAATCGTCTTCGTCGAGGATTGCCTCATCGCTTTCGAGGTAGAGAAGGTCGATCTGGTCGGCTTCGTCCCAATCTTTGCGGAACTGGCCTGCTGTGGTTCGCGGATTGCCCGATACCTGACCGCCTGAGAGATATCCCTCCCGGTCAACTTCGAAAGCCAGCCATTGTGATTCGTCGATCACGATGTCGATGCGGTTGGCCTTGCCGTTGCCGCGCCTCATCTGCCAGTCTCTTGAGCCAGCCTGATCCGGGTCGGGAAACGGCTCGTTGATTGCGAATACATCCAACGCGATGAAGGGATCGTCCGCCGGCTCGAACTTCGGCTGACAAAGAAGGCAACGAAGATCGAGCCGATTGTCCACCGCGAGAAGATGGCCCTCGGTCAATCCGGAACGGCGTAGCAGGTCCGATGAGGCACGTACATAGATCGATTCCCCAGCCCCCATAATCATGGCGGCAAGCGCGGAGCCCAAGTCTGCGGCGTCGTTCATTGCGGCAATGATAATCCGATCAAACGAGCGCGTATTGCTCTACCGTTTTTGTACCGTTTTTAGCTTTCGATACCGCGTTCTCACGCGAAAGAACGCGATGCCGTGCGAAGGATTGCGAAACGAAAATCAGCTTGCTAAAGTGCTGAGAGAAAAGAACTTTCGGGATTTCCGCCACGGAATCCCAAGGATTTTCCCAAGCTGGACGTCGTGGGATCGAATCCCATTGCAAGCTTTCAAATCTCCG
>CALFYR010000467.1 GCA_937954195.1 uncultured Dehalococcoidia bacterium | reverse complement strand
GTCCCTGCGGGTGTTTCGAAACCTCTGGGACAACGAAACCTCGACGTTCGCGGGACGATGGAAGAACTACGAGAACATGCGCATGTTCCCAAAGGGCGGCGCGACCCGGCGAGGCACGATCCCAATCTGGGTTGGGGGAAACGGCGCGCCGAGCATCCGCCGGGCGGCGGAACTGGGTGACGGCTGGCACCCAATCAACCTTGCTCCGGCGGACTTTGCCGCTGGCCTGGACGAGTACCGGAAGCAATGTGAGCGCTTCGGGAGGCCTGTGGGGCCAACCTGTCTTCGGCACATGCCGGGCGGCCGGTCCGGGTCGAGTGGGCCCCGGGCCGTGCTCACCGGGACACCCGACGAACAGGCGGCCGACCTGCGTGCCTACCAGGAAGCCGGTCTCGATGAGTTCATGCTCTCGATCCCCGCGCGGAACCTGGACGATTTGTTCGCCTACCTGAGGGCATTCATGCGGGATGTGGCGCCACGCGTCTGAGCCTTTCCCAAAGTCGGGCTACACTGCCTCAGTGTCCACCGCTGTCGTCGTCGTCATCTTCACGGTCAATGCCGGCCGGCTGAACGTGCTGCTCATCGAGCGCGCGGCCGACCCGTGCGCGGGGCAGTGGGCGCTCCCCGGCGGTGTGCTGCTCCAAGGCGAAACGCTAGACGACGCCGCGAAACGGAAGCTCGCCGACGAGACGGGTGTATCGGACGTGTTCCTGGAGCAGCTGTACACCTTCGACAACCTTGGCCCGGGACGCGCGGACATCGTGGTGACGTACTTCGCGCTCGTCGATATCGCCCGAGTGCGCCTTCGACCGGATTCGGATTGGCGGCCGGCGTGGCAGCCGGTGCATCCGCTGCCCCGGGTCGCGTTCGAAAACGAACGTGTCGTTGCCTACGCGGAGGAACGGCTGCGAAACAAGCTCGAGTACACCAACGTGGTGTACAGCCTCCTGCCGCAGCGCTTCACCCTCACGCGGATGCAGCAAGTCTACGAAGCGATCCTTGGCGAGAAGATGGATAAGCGGAACTTCCGGCGGCGGGTGGTGGGGCTGGGTATCGTGAGCGAGACTGGCAGTTATGAAAAGCAGGGGGCTCACCGGCCCGCCATGCTGTACGAGTTCACGAGCCGGGAGCCGATGGTCCTCTAAGGCTCCCGTTGGACAGGCACGACATGCAGGTCTTCCGGCGGCAGTTCGATCAGCCAGGCGGCGCGGTCGGCCACCCCGAGGACTTCGTAGGGTCGGGCGGCGATTTCGACGTTGACCACGGGGCCAGCCCCTTCTGGCTCGAAGCGGAGCTGATGCGTGTTTCCGTAGGCGAAGTGCTCAACGGAGCGCCCCGGGAAGAGGTTCGTGCCGGCGGGGTCCGCATGTTCGCGGCGGAGGTTCACACGCTCGGCGCGGATCATCACTTCCACCGCATCTCCCCGCGACAGCTGAGCCACCGGCGGCCGGGCCCAGATGGCGAGCCCGGCAACGTCCAGGTCGACACGATCGGCGTTGACGGCCGTCACAGAGCCTTTCCAGATGTTGGTGAAACCAACGAGCCGGGCAACGCGGCCGGACCTGGGGCGGCGAAACACATCGTCCCGCGGTCCGAACTGCAGGACGCTGCCCTCATCGAAGACCGCGATACGGTCCGCCAGCAGGTGGGCTTCCCGCAGATCGTGGGTGACGAAGAGGATGGTGAGCCCTAGCTCCTCGCGCAGGCGGAGGAGTTCGCGCCGCAGGTCGACACGGAGCGCATCATCCAGGGCGGAGAACGGCTCATCGAGGAGCAGGAGGTGCGCGTCGCGGGCGAGTGCGCGAGCCAGGGCAACGCGTTGCTGCTGCCCGCCGGAGAGGGTCGCCGGTTTGCGGCGCTCGAACCCCTCAAGATGGAGCAGGCTGGCGAGCTGGCGCACGCGTTCCTGCGAATCGACGGCCCGCGGGACACCGAACGCGATGTTTTGCTCAACCGTGAGGTGCGGGAACAGCGCCAGGTCCTGCACGACGTACCCGACGCCCCGGAGCTGCGGTGGGACATTCACTCCCCGGGCCGAATCGAACACCTCGACGCCATCGATTGCGATTCGACCGGAGTCTGGGCGCATGAGGCCGGCCGCGAACTGAAGCGTGAGGCTCTTTCCGGCGCCGGAATGGCCAAAGAGCACGACGATTTCGTGGCGGGCCTGGATGGTCGCCTGGTAGTGGAAGGCCCCGAGCCGGCGGCGAATATCGAGTTCGAGTGTCACAGGCGCCGCCCCGCCGCGCTGGTGGCGAGCCGAAAAACGGTCAGGACAGCAAGCGCGACAACCAGCAGGATGAGCGAGAGTGCGACCGCGCCAGCGAGGCCGAGCGCCGTCCCTTCGAACGCAGAGATGATGGCCAGGGGCATCGTCTGGGTGCTGCCCTGGAAATTGCCGGCGAAGATGAGGGTTGCACCGAGTTCGCCCATGGCCCTCGCCCAACAGAGGACGATTCCGGCCAGGAGCGCTGGCCACGCCTGCGGCACCACGATGCGGAAAAACGTCCGGACCCTGGAGGCGCCCAGCGTGTAGGCGACCCGCTCCAGCTGGAAGTCGACGGATTCGAAGCCGCTGCGGGCAGCACGGACGTAGAACGGGGCGGAAACCAGCAGCTGGGCCATGATGACGGCAATGGTGCGAAACCCGAAGGTGAAGCCGAACCACTCCTCGATGGGTTCACCGAGGAGGCCCCGCCGGCCGAAGGCCGTGAGGAGCGCGACGCCCGCGACGGTCGGGGGGAGGACGATGGGGAGATCGATCAGACCATCGACGAGGCTCTTCCCCGGGAATTGCGCGCGAGCGAGGAAGTAGGCAGCCGGCGTGCCGAACACAAGCGCAAGCACCACGGTCACCGTCGAGGTCCACAAGGAAAGTTGGAGCGCCTCGATGGCGAATTCGCTGGTGGCGATGTCCCACGTGTTGCCTTCGCGGACGGCGCGATCGACGAGGCCGCCGAACGGAAGCAGGAAGAAAGCGGCGAACGCGATGCCAAGAAAGATCACCGTAACGGTGGCGGTGCGGTCGGCCAAAGACGCGTTCCTCCGGTGGGTCAGGGCGAACTGAACCCGTACGCACGAAGGATAGCCTGCCCTTCCTCTGAGAGGACAAATGCGACGAATGCCGCCGCCAGTTCCGCTTCGCCGGAATCAGTCGTCACGGCGATGGGATATTCGGCGATGACGTTGAAGGTCTCGGGAATCTCGATTACCCGCACTTCATCGCCGGCAATGGCGGCATCCGTCTGGTACACGATTCCTGCGTCGGCTTCACCCAGCTGGACCTTCGAGAGGACGGCCCGAACGTTCGCCTCGTCGCTCCGCAGGTTCGCCAGGACGCGATCGCCGAAGTCCGGCGCAATCCCTCCAGGAGCCGAGGCATTCTCAAGGATCTGGCGCGAGTACCGGCCAACCGGCACATCGGGTCCAGCCAGTACCAGCCGGATGCCTTCGGCGGCCAGGTCTTCAAACGACTGGAGTTCGGAATCGGGCGGGACCACCACCACGAGTACGTTCGTGGCGAAGAGCAGCGGCGATTCAGCCGAGCCGGCGTCGGTCACCACCCTCATCTGTGCGTTGTCTGCTGACGCGAAGATGTCGGCGGGGGCGCCTTCGTTCACCTGCGTCGCGAGCGCCGACGAGGAAGCGAAGTTGAATTGCACGTCCACGCCATCGTTCGCCGCTTCGAACGCGTCGCCGATATCGGTGAAGGCGTCGGTGAGGGAAGCCGCGGCGAACACGGTGAGATCACCTTCGAGCGGGACCGCCGTTGGGCTGCCGGGAGAACTCGTAGCGGTGGTCTCGTGGGTGGCAGCGGCCGGCGTTGCGTCGTCGTCATCGTCGCCGCAGGCCGAAACGAGTGCGAACGACCCAGCCGCGATCACGCCCAGCGCGAACCACCGGAACCACCCGCGCTTCATGGCTCACTCCGTTCCCGGTTGAGTTCATCCGCATAGCTGCGGAGCCAGTTCAGGGTTGCCAGCGCGGCCGAACGCTTCGATCCGTGGACAAGCCGAAGGAACGGCGACGAATCGGGCTGACGCTCCAGCGTCCCGAGGTAGTCACGGCAGACATCGATCTGGACATGGAGGAGTTCGCGCTCGGCGTCAGGGTCCAGCCGGTGGAGGAAGTAGAGCTTGAGGAGGAAATCGAGGCGGACTTCGCGGAGGCGCATGACGGGCGCGTCGAGCCAGCGCCGGACCGCTTGCTCGCCGGATTCGGTGAGAGAGTACATCTTGCGCGGCGGGCGGGCGCCAACACGCGTCTCCTCCCAGGTCACCAGTTCGCGCGCCTCGACGTTGCGGAGGTAGGTGTAGAGCGAGCTTTGCTCGATCGGGCAGACGGTGGTGAGTTCGTGGCCCTCGAAATGGCGCGCCATTTCGTACCCGTGCATTGGGCCTTCGAGGAGCAGGCCGAGGATGGCGTATTCGCCGGGCAAGAGCTCACGGTCGGTCACGCGCGGAATACTACGTTGGAGATTACTTGGCGATCAAGTACTCACGGTGCGGCCAACCACGACATACATGGGATCGTGACCGCCTTCCGGGCTGATATCGAAGGCCTGCGCCTGGTCGAAGGCACCCGAAAGGCGGAAATAGAGCGCAATCAGCTCGGCGTGATCGCGGTCGCCGAGCGATTGCCAGATGCGCACGGCCTTCGTGGGGAAGCAGCGGTTCGAATAGGCGACCGCGAACGGCCCTCCAGGTTTGAGCACACGCGCGACCTCGCGGAAGACCTCGACCGGCGAGGTGAGGTACTGGATCGAGACCGTGACGATCGCTGCGTCGAAGGTTCCGTCGTGCCACGGGAGCACCGGGTTGGCGTTCAGGTCCTGGACGACGCGCTCCGTGAGGACGGGGTTGTTCTCCAGTTCCACGAGGTTCATGCCGAGGCCGGCGACGCCAGCGAGCGGCTTGCCTTCCGGGAGATGCGAGACCCAGCTCGTCATCAGGTCGAGGACCATCGCGCCGTCCGGGATGAGCTGGCCGTAGAACCGTGTGAGCGACGCGATCGCGTGGTCATCGATGTGCGTGACGAGCCGAGGCTCGCGGTAGAACTCCGGGTCG
This sequence comes from uncultured Dehalococcoidia bacterium, assembly GCA_937954195.1. Lineage (GTDB taxonomy): Bacteria > Chloroflexota > Dehalococcoidia > Tepidiformales > Tepidiformaceae > Amarobacter. The sequence goes on along the minus strand of CALFYR010000467.1, from coordinate 5,945 downwards.
GGGGACTCGTCGACGCGCTGAAAGTACTCGGGCTGGAGGACTGGTCCGCCGTCAGCCATGGGCTGTGGTGATGGGGGCGCCCTCGGTCAGCACTGCGTCGTAGAAACGCGCCCGGGGATGCCCTTCGATGATGCCTTCGCCCATGCCGCCGCCGTGGGCCTTGCGGAAGGCCTCAGACTGCGCCCACGCGAGGAATGCATCCCGCGATTGCCAGATGGTGTGCGAAACGTAATCGCCCTGCTCATCGCCCTTCAAGAGCGCGAAATGGACGAAACCGGGCACTTCCTGGAGATAGGACTCACGGGTGCGCCAGCCGGTCTCGAAATCCGTCTCGCGGCCTTCGGCGACTTTGAACTGATTCATCGCGATAAACACGGGAACCCTCCCGGGAACAAGTTGGGCCTAGTTTATCCCGAGAAGGTCGGAGCAGAGTTTCCAGCCGCCGCCGCCACCAAAGTGCCCGCGTGCGGTGCGAAGCCAGAGCGCCGTGCGCAGGTTCACCACCGGGTCGAATCGCTGTTCGAAATCCTCGCCGGCGCGGTCGAAGTGGTAGCGGCCGTTGAGCTGGGCAAGCCCCCAGCTGCCGCCATGCGGGTCACTCGTGTTGTGGGCGAAGATGTTGCCGCCGGATTCGCAGATGACGATGGCGCGCATTTCGGGCCACCAGCCCGGCTCGTTCGGCCAGCCAGCCACGGCCGCGTAATGGTCGAGCTCCTCAACCGACAGGCGGTGGACGCGGGAGCCCCATCCGGCGAGCGGAGGCAACGCGGAGAGTTCGGGTGTGGGGGTGGCCAGCGGCAGCGACTTCTCGGTGCGAAGGCAATAGGTCGCTTTCGCCAGGTCGAGCGGCAGGGCCTTCGATTCCACCGAACCGGGCCGAGCACTGCCGGAGGCGACAAGCGAGCGGACGCGCTGGTTGTAGGCCTGCTCGGCCGCCTTGTATTCGCCGATGACCGTGAGCACCTGGGCCTTGCGTGCCTCTTCGGATTCGGTACCGGTGAAACTGAGGGCGAGGGCTTCGGCGCCGCAGACCTGCATCGCGATGGTGCGGAGCTCCTCCGACGCACCGTCGGCGAACTCCCAATCACCCGGTTCATTGGACGAAGCCAGCGCGGCCATCGGCGGGATGCCAAGGGCGGCTCCGATGGTGACTACGAGGCCAGCAAGGCCGAGCAAAAGTAACGCCAACATGGTGATGCGGCGGAAGAAGTGCGGCGATTCGTACGGGAATTCGTACTGGTGCATGGTGTGCGCGTGAGCGAAGCATACGCTACGGGAGCGGCTGCTCAGTGCCAATCGGGAGTAAACGTTACGATCCGCGACATGACATCTGACCTGCCGATTACGTACGCCGACGTGGTTTCGGCGGCTGAGCGCCTTGCCGGCGTGGCGAACCGCACGCCCGTACTCACGTCGAGGACGCTGAACGCCCTGGCCGGCCCTGGCACCGAGGTGTTCTTCAAGTGCGAGAACTATCAGCGGGTGGGGGCGTTCAAGTTCAGGGGCGCATACAACCACCTGGTGCGGCTTGAGGCTGGCGCGCGCGGCGGCGGGGTGGTGGCTGCTTCCTCAGGGAATCACGCGCAGGGTGTGGCGCTGGCGGCGCGCATCCTGGGGATTCGAGCGACCATCCTGATGCCCACCGACGCGCCCGCGGCGAAAATTGCCGCAACGCGCGGCTACGGCGCGGAGGTGCGCTTCTTCGACCGCCTTGCCGTGAAACCGGACGATGCGGCCGCGGCGTTCGCCCGGGAAACCGGAGCCCACATCGTGCCGAGCTTCGATGACCCGCACATCATGGCCGGGCAGGGAACGGCGGCGAAGGAGCTCATCGAGGAATGTGGCCCGCTTGATGTCGTCGTGACGCCATTGGGAGGGGGCGGCTTGCTCTCCGGGACCATCACAGCAGTTCGAGCATTATGTCCAACAGCGCGGGTGGTTGGCGTGGAACCCGTCGGCGCGGACGACTGGGTGCAGAGCCTTGCGACGGGCGAGCGCGTGCTGATCGACCCTCCCACCACCATCGCGGACGGGGTTCGGACGCGACAGCCCGGCGTGCACACGTTCGCCGTGATTCGTGCGCTTGGCGCTGAGGTGGTGACAGTAACGGACGACGCGATCCGGGAGGCCACGAGGTTCATGGCGCTCCGGATGAAAACGGTGGTGGAACCAACGGGAGCAATCCCGGCCGCGGCAATCATGAGCGGCGCGCTGGGAGACCTCGGCGCGAAGCGGGTGGGATGCATCGTGAGCGGGGGAAACGTGGATGGCGCGGTACTCGCCGAAATCCTCGCCGGCGAAAGCTGATGGTACCCCCGCCAGGACTCGAACCTGGGCCTTCGGCTCCGGAGGCCGACACTCTATCCGCTGAGCTACGGGGGCGTACCGGTCTTTCATCGTAGCGCGTTGGTGCGCTACCCGCACCAGAATCAGGCCCGACCGAACGCGACCAGGGCTGCTCCAAGGAGGATGACCTGGAGGATGCCTGAGCTTGCGACCAGCCAGAGCCCGGCGGCGCGTTCCATGGCGTGGAGAGCCACGCCGGCGACCGTATTGATAGCCAGGATGCCAACCCCGAGGTAGACGATGCGCAGCAGTTCGGCCTTGTCGCCGACGCGGACCACGCCACCGAGTGCGGGGAAGCTGAGTTCGACCACCTGGGGCAGGCCGGGATAGCTCGCGAAAACGTAGCCGCCAAGAACGGCGCATGCGACCGCGCCGAGCCCCGCCGCCACCAGGGCCACATGGTCCCGCCAGAAGGGCAGCGCGGCGAGACCGGTGGATTCTGAGCGCTGGACGTGTGGTTCGACCGGGCCGAGCGCGGCGCGCGCCTGGATCTCCTCAGCGAACGCAGCCTGGTCGAGCACGGTGAGCGCATAGGCCTCGGCGTTGGTCACCAGGTAGAGCAGTTCTTCGGGGTTGGAGTGCGTGGAGTAGAACAGCGTGTAACCCATGCGCTTCACATCGGCCGAGCCGACGTGGCAACCCCACCAGTTCAGGCCATCAACTTTTGCTACATCGAGCGTGCGTCCCGGCACCATGCGCTGGATCGCATCGATTGGGACGACGACCTGCCGGAAGCCCCAGCGGATGGTGAGGGTATCGCGGTCGATGAGATAGGAGAGCGAGAGGACACTGTACGTCCAGTTCGCGAAGGCGAGGCCGAGCACGACGAAAAGGGCGACAACAACCCACGCCAGGAACGTTTTGAACTCCGCGCCCGAATCGACGGCGATGTTTGCGGTGACAAACGCCGCGACGAACGCCCATGCCATGAGCCCGCCCCCGACGATGACGCCGAGTGCGCGCGGGGGCCTGAAGGCGACCGGCTCTAGCTTGCGACGCGCGCGCGTGCCGGGGTGCACCAATTCCTGTACTTCTCGCTTTTGCCTCGGATGCAGTCGTAGAAGAGGTCGCTCAGCTTGCTGGTAATCGGACCGGGCCGCCCGGTGCCAACAGCGCGCCGGTCAATTTCGACGATAGGCGTCAGGTGGGCCGCGGTACCGGTCATGAACACCTCATCGGCGATGTAGAGCTCGGTGCGGTCGATTTCGCGCTGGACCAGCTCGACGCCGAGTTCGTTGCTGGCGAGTTCGATGACGCTCTTGGCGGTGATGCCCTCAAGGACGTTATCGGCCGGCGTGGGCGTGATGAGCTTGCCATCGCGGATCATGAAAATGTTCTCGCCGCTGCCTTCCGAGACGTGACCGTTCTCGTTGAGCATGATCGCCTCGTCGAAGCCGTTGAGGTTGGCCTCAGTCTTCGCCAGGGCGCTATTCACGTAGATGCCGGTAACTTTCGCGCGCGGCGGGATGCCGGTGTCCTGCACGCGGCGCCAGGTGCTGGTGTGGCAGCGGGCGGTTTCGGGAAGGTACGCGGGGAACGGTGTCAGGAAGATGAGCGTGTCGCTCTCGAGGTTATGGAGGCGGACGCCGAGCTGCTCGCTGGAGAGGTACACCATCGGGCGGAGGTAGACGTCCTCGGTGAATCCGCTGCGTTCGACGAGTTCCACCGCGATTTCGCAGAGTCGATCGACGGTGTCGTGCATCTGGAGGGTGAGGATCTTCGAACTCTGACCGAGGCGCTCAAAGTGCTCGCGAAGGCGGAAGAGGTACGTCGTCTGGTCTTCTTCGTTCCAGTTGCCCCGGATGCCTTCGAATACCGCCGTACCGTAGTTGAAGGCGTGGGTCATGACCCCGAGTTTCGCCTCGCTGAGCGGGACGATATTGCCCTGGAAGTACGCGTACGGTGTCGGCATGGTGCTCCTCTGAGTGCCGGAGGGTCCGGTATGGGGTTCAGTATAGCCCGCGATCTCCGTTGAACGGCGAATCACGGGGTAGGTGTTTCGTCCTCGTCCCGGGAAAAGAACGTCGGGTCGCGGCATTCATCGATGGTTGGCTCGAGAGCGGCCATGCGGCGGCGCACGTCATCGGCGGGTTCGGGTGGGGAGGTGGTGACCAGCGACGTCGGATCGCCTTCGGCGGCGGCTTCCAGGTAGGCCACGAACTGCTGGTTGTACTCGGTGAGGTCGGCCGGCGGGTTGAGGGCGCGCATTTCGTCGGCGAACTCCTGAACCACGTCGCGAATCTCGTCGACTGAAGTGGCACTCAGGAGAGCATTCGAGAAGTTCGATGTCCCGACGCAGATAGCGCGCAGGTAATCCTCGTCGTTCCCGGTGCCGGGGGTCAGGGCCGGGGTGGTGGTGGCGTCGTCGTCATCGTCTCCGCCACTACAGGCGATCGTGAACGCCACGGGGATGGCGCACGCGAAAAGCAAGAGAAGTCGTCGCATGGGGGCAAATGCTACAACGTTGTGCGGTTAGGGCGGGTCTAGAGGAGGAGTTTCTTCGCGGCGGAACGCGGTTCGCGACGCCAGTTGTGGACCAGGTACCGCTTCATCCCGTCACGATCGACGGTCTCGACCCTGCATCGATCACGGCGGCCGCACGCACGCTCGGCCCGTTCGATCCAGGCTGTCGTGGCTTCGCCTTCGGGTGCGGCGAAGGCAACCGGAAACTCTGCGGTATCGGTAAGGACGGCAGACCCGAGCTGCAGCAGCCAGCCAAGGTGAACTTCCGCGAGGCCGACGTGGAAGTCTCGATCGCCGAAGGTTACGGCGATGCGCGCGGGATCGGATTCGGCGCCCGCGAACAGAAGTGTCGATCCGAAGTGGGACAGGGAGAGGTCAGTCGACGTGCGGTAGATCGGGCCAAGGACGTCATGGGCGGCGAGGACTTCGGCGGCGCGGAAGGCGTGGAGACGGAATTCCGTTGCGTGATCGGCCGGCGCGAGCTGGATACCGCCAGCATCGAGCCACTCGTCCCACTCCGCGGCGCCGGTTCGAAGCAGGTAGAGCATTGCCGCCTGGTAGTCAGCAGCGGCACGGACGAGCGTAATCGCCGCTGTGTAGTTGCCCCATTCAACGGCGTGGAGCGCATCGAGACGGGAGAGCCACGAGCGAGACCAGAGCGCCATCGCAGAAGCGGTGACCTGCTTGCGAAATTTGGCGCCGCTGGAGGCTTCGGCGATGGCAGCTTCGAGGCGGAGGCCCTCAAGGACCAGTTCTACGTCGTCGCCGAGGACGAAGGTCGTTTGCCGGTAAGCATCGGCGCTGCCTGCCGCATCGAGCGGCGGCTTCGCCGCGCGGGTCGCCTGCGGGAACACCTTCGGAGGCGAGACGCGAAAGCCGCTCATGCCGGCCGGTTCATCATCCGGTTGTAGCCCTGAACGACCGGGTCGTTGAACCACTCCTGGATGGCGGGCGTGATGCGGTCGGGGATTGCCCGGGACATGTCGAGCGCGTGCATGGGGTCGTGCTTGCACCAGCCCTGGAGGTACTGACCGAGCACGACTTCGGCTGGCGGGCGCTTGGAATCGCCGCCGAACTTCAGGGGCTTCGCGATGTCCTCAGTGGTGAGCGCGGCAAGATGCTTCGTCAGCTCTGCG
>CALFYR010000466.1 GCA_937954195.1 uncultured Dehalococcoidia bacterium | reverse complement strand
GGGAGAACCTCACCATGTTCGTGGGCGAGTACCTGGTGGACTACAGCATGAACGGGTCCGAACGGCCCCCCATAGGGAACCGGCATCCGTTTCTTGCGCCCCACAACCGGTATCCCTCGGGCGGCGAGGACCGCTGGGTGGTCATCACGTGCGAGACCGACGAGCAGTTCGGTGCGCTATGCCGGGTGATGCAGCAGCCGGAGTTGGCGACGGATGAGCGATTCGCCACCAACGCCGCGCGCAAGGCGAACGAAGACGAACTCGACGCGATCATTGGCGCATGGACGGCCGCGCGGGGTCACTACGAGGTGACACACTTGCTCCAGAACGCGGGCGTGCCCGCCGGGGCGGTGCTCACGATCCCCGAGCTGGTAGCGGACCCGCACCTGCGGGCGCGTGGCGCGTGGGTTGAACACACGCATCCGGATGCGGGGACCTGGCAGATGGAAGCGCCGCCGTGGAAGTTTTCGCGGACGCCGGGCCACATCCGCATGCCGGCGCCGGGGTTCGGTCAGCACAACAGCTATGTACTGCGAGACCTGCTCGGTTTGCCCGAAAAGCGAATCGCGGATCTGTATGCGGCCGGGATCACCGCGGACGTGCCGGACGAGACGTTGCACCAATAGACTGTTGACAGACTGTTGACATCGATACAGGGGTGATTGAGGATTGATGTCATCAGTCATGGCACAGGTAGCTTCGTCACGGATGTCACAGGCGGACGCTGCGGCCCTCGTACTTGGACGTACGCGTCGGCCGATGCATCGCCGTGAAATAGCCGACGAGATCCTGAGGCTTGGGCTCGATGTCTGGGCCGCAGGCGGACCTGGTCGCACGCCATGGGAATCAGTCGGACGCGCGATCACTCAGGAGATTGTTCAGTTCGGCAACGAGTCGAGGTTCGAATACGAGCGAAAGGGCTCGGGAACATACCGACTCAGGAACCCCGAGATCGCTCCGATAGAACTACCGGAGAACCGGATAACAGTGACGCTTGAGCCAGACCAGCTCGACGCACTTGATCGAGCGTGTCGCGAGACGAATCTGACACGAAATGAGTTCATCACCCGTGTCGTGCGCCGAGCTGTTTGGGAACAGGAGCAAGAGCGCGCGGTAGCTGAGTGGCGCGCGTCGTACCTCGCCGATCCACCCGGCGGCGATGAAGAACAACTGGCAGATGTCGAGCACGCGTTCGAAGACCCGTGGGAACCAGCGCATTGAAGCGAGGCGATGTGTATTGGACCGACTTCGGCGGGCGATCCGGGGTGCGCCCCGCGGTGGTCATGACCCGGGATTCCGCGCTCGACCTTCTCACCGCGGTGACCGTTGCTCCGCTCACGACGCGAATTCGCGTGGTGCGTTCGTGGGTCGTTGTTGGTGAGGAGGATGGTCTTCCCTATCGGTCGGCCATTAATCTGGACTCGCTCCAAACAGTACGTCTCGATGCGATCGGCGAGTACATATGCAGCCTCTCGAGGGAACGCCTCGACGAAGTGAGACGGGCACTGCTTTGGGCCCTGGCCCTTGACGAGCCTCCGGTCATCTGACTCAAACCAGCAGCAGCACAGCCGGGACCGCCACGATAGCGCCGAGGAAGACGCTCATATTTCGCTTGCTTCGCGTTGCTTCGTGGGTAGCGCCGAGAATGACGCGTGAGTACGGCCCGTAGGCGACGGTCAGCAGGACCGCGGAGACGGCTGCAACGGCCAGCATCTCGGTGAGGACCACCGTGAACGCGGTTTCTCCGCCCAGGATCAGGGCCCCCGCGAGTGTGTCGATGAACGTGGTGATGTTCGCTCCCATCACGTAAGGGATGACGTGTTCGCGCTTGAGGTACCCCTTCAGTGAGAGCGGGACGAGCAGCGTCAACGAAATCGAGACGCTCAAGGTCATCGCTGTGACGATGCAGCCCATCGCGAACATCAGGGGGCGCGTGTTTAGCCGATGCAGCGTGCCTTCGATGCTGCTTGAGCCAGCTTCGAGCCTTGGAAGGGCACGGTCGAAGACGGCGAAAGAGCCCAGGAGAATCCCAACACCGATGGCGAACACGAGGCCACCCGCGAGGTGGTCCTCCAGCCAGCCCACCGGCCGGCCGTAGAGGGAGTCGATCCAATCGAGCATGCCCGGCGGTGGCGTGAACTGGAGCGAATCGAGCCAGCCGTAGTGCAGGGAGACGAGACCGAGAAGGATCGCAGGGCCCTGCGTGGTGAAGGTGGTAAGCAGCGCGATGACACCGATGGAAAGACCATCGGCGTTGCGGCGGCGACCGAGGAAGAGAACAAATCCGACAGCAAGGACGATGAATGACGCGCCCAGGCGCGACCCGCCAATGACGGCGAACGCTTCCGATTCGGAGAGGACCCCACCAGAGAGCAAGGTCACACCGATGGCCGCGACTGGAGACCCGCTCATCGCGGCGTAGGCGAGAAGCCAGCCGAAACCGACGCTATTCAGCGGGCCCGAGACCGAAAGCCCATCGAGCAGTGGGACGAGCGAACCAGCTCCCGCGCGGACAATCTGAAGGGCGAAGATGAAGAGCAGGACACCCGCAACTGCCGCCATTAGCCGAGAGCCTATCTGGACGCCAACCTGTTTCCGAGAGCGGACCGCGGTCTCGGCCGTGGCGTCCAGCGGGACATGCAGCGCCCGCGACTCTTCCACGGGGGCGCTACGCCGGCGCCGCGGCTGCTGATTCGGCCAGGACCGCTCGGACCATGCCCGCAGCAACGGTCTTGCGGCTTGCGGCATCGATAAGGATCAAGCTGCCGGTATCCCGGCTCGTAGCGTATTCGTCCACAAAGAGCGGCTCGAGCGTCTTGATCGTCACGCGGCCAATGTCGTTCAGCGAGAACGATTCCGGGGCGGGGAGATGCTCCAGGTCCGAAATATCGAGACGGTCATCCAGGGACTCGACCACGCAACGGACGCGGCGGCTGGTGTGTTTGATCAAGAACTGCTGCCCCGCTTTGAGCGTGGTGTCGTCGCTCATCCAGCAGAGGTCGGCGGTGAACCGGGTTGCGAACGGCGCAGGATGCACCGTATCGACGATCATGTGGCCGCGGCCCACGTCGAGCTCCTCGGCGAGGCGCACGGTGACGGCTTCGCCGCTCTCGGCAGATTCGAGCGACTTCTCGAAGTAGTCCACCGCGGCGACAGTGGTCTGCTTCCCAAGCGGGAGGACGGTGACGGCCTGTCCCACACGTACCTGGCCGGCGGCGACTGTCCCGGCATACCCGCGGTAATCGTGGAACTCGTCCCGCAGCGGCCGGATGACGTACTGGACCGGGAACCGGAGGGCGGCGTGGCGGGCGGGGTCGGGGACTTTCACGTTTTCGAGGAATTCAAGCAGGGTGGGCCCTTCGTACCAGGGCATTTCGGCGGCGCGGTCCACGATGTTGGCTCCGGACACGGCGGCAACGGGGATGACCGTGACGGTTTCGACACCGAGGCGCGTAGCCAGGCGGCCGTAGTCGAGTTCGATCTCCGTGAAGCGCTTCTGCGACCAGTCCACCAGGTCCATTTTGTTCACGCACAGGACGAGGTGGCGGATGCCAAGGAGATGCGTGAGCGCCGTGTGCCGGCGCGTCTGCTCCACGACGCCCTTTCGGGCATCGACGAGGATCAGTGCGAGTTCGGCGGTGGAGGCGCCGGTCACCATGTTGCGCGTGTACTGAACGTGGCCCGGCGAATCGGCAATGATGAACTTGCGTTTCGGTGTCGCGAAGTAGCGGTAAGCCACATCGATGGTGATGCCCTGCTCACGCTCGGCACGTAGGCCGTCGGTGAGGAGCGCGAGGTTCACTTCGCCGAGGCCCTGGGCCTGGCTGGCGCGCTCAAGGCTGGCGAGTGTGTCTTCGAATACCTGCTTGGAGTCGTACAGCAGGCGGCCGATGAGCGTGCTCTTGCCATCATCGACAGAGCCGGCGGTCACGAAGCGGAGGATATCCACTAGAAGTAGCCCTCCCGCTTTCGGTCTTCCATCGCCGCTTCTGAGAACTGGTCATCGGCCCGGCTGGCGCCGCGTTCGGTGATGCGGGCGACAGCCACCTCCTCAATGACCGAACGGATATCCGACGCCTGTGAGCGAAGGGCAGCCGTGCAGGTCATGTCGCCGACCGTGCGGTAGCGCACCACTTCGGTGAACGGCT